>JACOUJ010000148.1 GCA_016177865.1 Candidatus Rokuibacteriota bacterium | reverse complement strand
TGGATCGCGACGGGATCGTGCGTTGGGCGAACGCCGAGTGCGACGACGAGGGTCTGGCCGGGCTCGGGAAGTTCCCGACCGACGCGGAGCTGCTGGCGGCGGCGCAGGCGGCCGTCCGCTAGCGTACTCGGAGGGGGGCTCCGCCCCCCTTCCGAAGCCTCCCCCCAAGGTTGCGCCGGTCAAGCCGGCGCTCGGAGCGGACCACCCCTCCGCGAGCCGCGGGCCGAGAGCGCGCGAGCAGCATCAGCGTTACGCAGTCAGCCCGCTAACCCCGGCCGGCCCGGCGCCGGTCGGCTACGCGAGGAGCCCTGATGCAGCGAAGAGGCCTGGAGGTGGTCGTCGGGCTGTTCGTCCTCGTGGGGATCCTGGCCCTGGGCTACCTGTCCATCAAGCTCGGGAAGGTGGAGATCTTCGGCCACCGGGGGTACGCGGTCTACGCCCTGTTCCCTTCCGTCGGGGGGCTGAAGACCGGGGCCACGGTGGAGATCGCGGGGGTCCCCATCGGGCGGGTGGACTCCATCACCCTGGCCGAGTACCAGGCCCGGGTCACGATGCTCGTCAACCCCAAGGTGAAGCTCTCGGACGACTCCATCGTCTCCATCAAGACCAAGGGGCTGATCGGGGAGAAGTTCGTCCAGATCAGCCCGGGCGGCTCGGACCGGGTCGTCCCCCCCGGCGGACGCCTGCGCGAGGTGGAGGCCCCGGTGGACTTTGAGGAGCTGATCTCGAAGTTCATCTTCGGGCAGGTCGAGGGAGGCCGCCAGCAATGAGGTGGCGTCTCGTCCCGCTTGCCGCGCTGATGGGCGTCCTGGCCATGGCCCCCCTCGCCGGGGCGGGCGCGCCCACCGATCAGCTCAGGTCGGCCGTGGACCGGGCGATCAAGACCCTGGACGACCCGGAATTCAAGAAGCCCGCGCGGGCCGAGGAGCGCCGGGCCCAGGTCCGGGCGGCGGCCCAGGAGATCTTCAACTTCAAGGAGCTGGCCCGGCGCACCCTCGCCCGCCACTGGCGCGAGCGCACCCCCGAGGAGCAGGAGGAGTTCGCGGCGCTCTTCGCCGAACTCCTGGAGCGCGCGTACCTCGGCAAGATCGAGCTCTACCGGGGCGAGAAGGTCCGGTACACGGACGAGAAGGTTGAGGAGGACTACGCGACCATCAGCACCATGATCGTCACCAAGGAGGGGCCCGAGGTCCCGGTGGAGTACCGCATGCTACGGAACGGGACGCGCTGGGAGGTCTACGACGTGGTCGTGGAGGGGGTGAGCCTGGTCGCGAACTACCGCTCCCAGTTCAACCGGATCATCCAGACCTCCGGGTACGCGGAGCTGGTCAAGAGGCTCCGGGCGAAGCAGGTGGAGATTCAGCCCCCGGGCGAGGGCAAGGCGAAGCCGAAATCCAAGGGCCAGTAGGGAGGTCGGAGGGAGGGCTCATGAACAAGGCCGCAAGACTGCGGGCGCTGCTCCAGGGGCCGGCGATCGCCGCCGTCGGCACCCACGAGATTCGGACGCCGTGAGCGCGGCCGGCAAGGAGAAGAGGGTGGACCGGGCTCTCATGCTTGCGGCGGGAGTCGGCCAACGTCTCTCGCCAGTCTCAGATGCATTACCTAAGGTGCTGCTCCAGCTTGGCGGAAAGACACTGCTGCAGCGTCACCTCGAACACCTGGCGGCCCTGGGGATCCCGGAGCTCGTGCTGGTGGTTGGTTACCAAGCGCCCATGATCCGCCGGGAGGTTGCACGCTGTGCAGCCCCTTTGCCCGTCCGCTTTCTCCACAACCCGCGGTACGACGAAGGGTCGATCCTCTCGCTCTGGACCGCTCGTCCAGCACTGGAGGGATCAGTCCTGTTCATGGACGGCGATCTGCTCTACCCGCGGTGCCTCCTCGCCTCTGTCGTGCAGGCGCCAGCCGCGACGTGCTTTCTGGTGGATCCCAGGCCGCTGGAGCCCGACGGAGAGGAGATCAAAGTCCTGGCTCGGAACCGGCGTGCGCTTTACATCGGCCGCAAGTGGCCGGCTGATAGAGGCCGGGTTGGCGAGTGGGTAGGAATTACAAAGTTCGGGGACGGGAATCCCGCCCGGCCCGTGAGGCGCCCGGCCGCCGACCCGGCCGCTACCCGGGCAGTCAGGGTCCCTGGTTCGTGGGGGATCCTGGCTGCCCCTGGCCCGGCACCGGCTGCCTCACCCGGGCTTGACCTGCCGCGGTGGCGGCAGACTTCCCTGCCGGTCAGCAGCCCACACCGGCCTCACCGGCTTGACGCATGGCCTCACTTGGCCGGCACCCTCCCGATCCGCCGTATCCATTCCGCGAGCAGCCGTTCCCTCTCCGCCAAAGCCCAGCCAACGTCGATGTTGGGTATATACCTGGGTGGGGCATCCCGATACAGGGCAGGCACCGCGTCGGGGAACCGTGTCACATAGCCCGCGGTATCGGCCAGGAATTGGGAGAACTCCTTGGTCCCCAGCAGGTCAACGATCTTCTGGACCGTTTCCAGCTTCCTTGTGCCGGCAAGAATGCTCATACCCTGCATCCCAAAACCGATTCCGGGGGCAGGCATGCCCACGAGCAGGGGATAACCTTCCTTCAGCCTGGGTAAGACTATCTCATCGGAAGCGATGCCCAGCAGGAATTCTCCCCTGGCCACCAGGTCGGTGGGCGTGTTGCCACCCCTGGTATAGTGGTCTACGTTCTGGTTGAGGGCCTCCAAGAACTTCCAGCCGCCTTCCTCTCCCTTGCCCCTGTTGAAGCCATACTCGGTGATGAAACTGTACACGATTAGGAAGGCAGTACCAGAGGTTGCGGGCGAGGGCATAACGATCTGTTTGCGCCACTTGGGATCCAAGAGGTCGTCCCAGGTCCGGGGCATCTCGTAACCGAGTTGGGCCAGCCGTGCCTTATTTCCCACGAGCACGAAGTTCCACCGCGAGTTGATCCACCAGTGCCCGGCCGGGTCCGCCCACTCCGGACCTGCCCCAGCCCATGCAGGGGACTTGTATGGTATGGACCAGCCCTGCTTCTTAGCCTCCTGAAGCAGGGGAAAGCCTGCGTTGATGATCATATCTGCGCCAAAACGAGGAGCTTCGGCCTTGATCCTGGAATGGATGACCCCGTGGGACAAAGCCTCAAATCGCAGCTCCACGCCGAGCTGTTTTCGCACGAATTCCGCAATCCGCCCCGCGATCTCTACTGACGCAGAACCTTCATACACGGTTACAAAAGGCGCCAACTGAGCGGCAGAATCTGAAGCCGCACCAAGAACAACAACACTTAATGCCAACCCTAAACTGACTGCTGCTCTGGGCTTCATTCCTCCGTGCTCCTTTCTTGCGGGCTCATTCGTACCCCCCATCGCAACATCTTTTCATCCAGGCAAAATTGCTCACCCCCCTCCTGCGGATGCGCCTGATGATCTTCGCTGCTGCTCAGACTCAAGGCCATCCTCGCGCCGCGGTCCAGGGCATACATCTCCTCGTTCTTCATGTCAACACGGGGGTTCGTGAGTCGGCCCTCAGGATGTGAACGTTTCTTGGAATCTCCGCCACGACCCGCTCGCCCATGCGGCGTATCCCGTGGGTGGTCGGGTCGTATTCATCCACGATGAGATCCTTGCCCCCCACATCAACGGTATATTTCACCGTCGAACCCGCGTACATGACACTTCTTATACTGCCCGCAAAGGAATTCATCGGGCCCGTAGATTTGCGGATATCGAGGCGAATGGCTTCAGGTCGGATAATGACGTAGATTTTCTCGCCTCTGCTAAGACGGCTGTCGCCTAGCGCGATCTCCGACTCGCCCAATTCCGTATCAATGACCGCGCTTCTGCTGGCATCTGAGGTATCCTTCACGACACCCTGCAACATATTGACGTACCCGATGAACTTGGCGACAAACTCGTTCCTGGGCTTTTCGTAGATCTCCACCGGGCTTCCCACCTGCTCTACGGCCCCCTGATTCATCACCACAAGCCTGTCGGAAATGGTCATCGCCTCGACTTGATCGTGGGTCACAAAAATGGTGGTGATGTTCACTTTCCGCTGGATTTCACGCAATGTAGCCCGCATGTGCACCCGCAGGTTGGCGTCTAGATTGGACAACGGTTCATCGAGCAACAAGACTTTCGGTGCGAGAGCCAACGCCCGGGCCAGAGCAACCCGTTGCTGCTGTCCGCCGCTTATCTCATCTATGCGGCGATCTCCCAATCCCTCCAACTGGACCAAGTGGAGAAGCTCTTCCACACGCGCCTTGATTTTGTCCTTTTTCCATTTGTGAACTTGCAGGCCATAGCTTATATTGCCGGCCACGGTGAGATGGGGAAACAACGCGTAATTCTGAAAACACATCTGGATGCCCCTGCGGTCGGGAGGAACATCGTTAATGACGCGTCCTTCGAGAATGATCTCGCCCGCATCGGGCTTCGTCAACCCACAGATGATCCGCATCAGGGTGGTCTTGCCGCATCCGCTCGGACCCAGGAAGCTGATCAACTCGCCCTTGGCTATGTCGGCGGAGACGCCGCGCAGCGCCCCGACGTGGCCAAAGGACTTGTGAACATCGTTGACCACCAACATTGCTTCATCCCCCATACCGCCCTTTAATCTCACCTGTGATACTAAATCCCGTCCACCTGCTCATGACTTGAATAATCCCGAGGCAGACGGCCACAATGGCAATCACTTTCACCGTCGTGGCGGATGCCAGGCCGATATACCCAGAGTGGGCCCATTGGAAGATGAATACGGCCACCAGCGGATACGCCGGGGATGTGAGAAAGACCACCGCGCTCAGGGATACCATGGTCGTCATAAAGACATAGATAAACCCGTACATGGCGGCGGGAAAGATGATGGGCAGCACGACCCGCCGAAAGGTTGTCGGCGTGCTGGCGCCCAGATTGCGAGACGCTTCTTCAACCTCAATACTGAGCTGCTGCAGCTTTGTAATCCCCGCCTCCATACCCACAGCCGCAAAACGGAAGACCGAGTTGAGCACCAGGATGATCATGGTACCCGTGAGGAGCAATGGGGGACTGTTGAACGCCAGGAGATAGCCGATGCCCAACACGGTCCCCGGCATGGCAAACCCGGCCAAGCACAGTCCCTCCACAGCGCCACGCCCTTTGAATTTCCCTCGCACCACCACGTACGCGATGAGGATGCCCAGCGCTGCGCCGAATAGGCCGGCAAGTAACGATACCCTCAGACTGCTGACGAGCGCATGGTTTGCCCGCCAATCCACGATATAGGCCAGGGTAAACGTGTTATCGATGCCGACAATTCGCGTAAACCCTCCGATGGCGACAACGGCGAAAGAGAGCACGATGAGTCCGACCTCGGTCAACGCCACGATCATCATGGGTATCAGGATCAGCAAACCCATTTGTCTGGGCCCTGCGTATGAGGGCTTTCCCGAGATGGTTACGTAACCCTTGTCTTTGTAGAAGTAGTTTTGCACCAGAAAGATGATTGCCACCGGAAGCAGCAAGAACATGGATAGGGTTCCAGCCATATGGAAATCGGTCTCAATCCCTGTTACGATCGTGTAAATGTCCGGCGCCAGGAATGGCGTTCGTCCCGCCAAGATGGCCACGTTACCAAATTCCGATACGGCCATGACGTAGACGATGAGGGAGCCTTTTAGAAACCCGGGGACCAGTAATGGTAGGGTGATACTACGTAAGATCTTCCCCTCCGAAGCACCTAAATTAGCGGCGCTATCCTCCAGACTGGAATCTAGCGACGTGAGCATATTCTCTATTATCAGGTAGGCCAAGGGGAGAAACGCCATGGTCTGGGCTATGACCACGCCGGTAAAACCGAATATCTGCAAATCCAGGTTCAAAAGCTGGGTGATGAATCCCCTTCGCCCAAAAAGCATGATGATGGAGAGCGCAAAGATGTAAGGCGGCGCTATCAGGGGCAAGAGCGTCAGCCATTTCAGTGGGCTGCGCAGGAACCGTGGTCCCCGCGTCGTGAGATAGGCAATGCAAAAACCGGCCGTTATACAGACTGAAGTCGTCAAAACTCCAAGAAGCAGGGTATTGAGAAAAGATCTGTAATAATAGGCGGTAAAAAATCTCTCGTAAAACCGCAACGTGAATCCTTCGGGCCCGTATACACCTTTCACCAAGACCGCGCTGATTGGCCACAGAAGGAACACAGCCAGGAGCAGGAACAGCACGCCACCGGCAATATTGACGACATGCGTCTGGATAAACTCCGTTGCATTCTCCCGTGCCCATGCAGCGCGACTTAACGCCCTTGCCTGCGCCATTCCGGTTCCATTAAAAGGGTCGTCTCGACCCCTCGCGGATCACGGTGGCCCCTCGCGCCCCTGTCCACCCTCGACCTCGGCCAGGCACGCGTCCACGATGTCGAGGGCGCGGTCCAGCTCATCCCGGCTGATCGTCAGCGGCGGCATGAGCGTCAAGACATTCCCCGCCGTCACCTTGAAGCTCAGCCCCTTCTCGAGAGCCCGGTACATCACCTGCTCGGCCTCCTCGGCTGCGCGCTCTCTGGTCGCGCGATCCCGGACCAGCTCGACGCCCACCAGGAGGCCAAGCCCCCGCACATCGCCGATCAGCGGGTGACGGGTCATCATCTCCCGGAGCCGGGCGAGGGCATGCTCGCCGAGCTCGCGCGCTCGTTCAGCCAGGCCCTCCTCCTCGATACACTCAATCGTCACCAGCGCCGCCGCGCTGCCGAGCGGGCTCTTCTCGTGGGTGTAGTGCCCGAGCGCGTGCTCCGGGATCACGTCCAGGTTGGGGCGCGCCGTCAGGGCCGCGATCGGGAAGACGCCGCCACCCAGTCCCTTCCCCAGCACGAGCATGTCCGGCACCACGCCGAAGTGCTCACACGCGAACATCTTCCCGGTGCGGCCGAGGCCGTGCGGGATCTCGTCGAAGATCAGGAGCGCGCCGTGGCGGTCGCACGCGGCACGCACGGTGCGCCAGTAGTCCGGATGGGGGACCGCTGCGGTGGCGCGGACGGGCTCCGCGATCACCGCGCCGACATCGCCTTCCTGCTCCAGTACGTACTCGATGTAGTGCGCGCACCGGAGATCGCAGTCTCCGCCGCACCCCCAGAGACACCGGTACGGCTCGGGCGGCGGCACGTGTTCGACTCCGGGCAAGAGCGGGCCAGCCCCCTCCCGGAAGAGCCGCTGGCCGCCGACGCTGCTCGTGTCCAGCGAGGCCCCGTGGAAGGCATCCCACATGGAGATTGTTTTAAATCGCCCGGTCACCATGCGCGCCAGCCTGAGCGCCATCGAGATCGCCGCCGCGCCCCCGGGGCAGAGGAGCGACTTGCCGAGGTCTCCCGGCGCGATCTCCGCCAGCTTCTTCGCGAGCAGAATCGCGGGGAGGTTCGTGTAGCGCCGGGTGCAGAACGGGAGCGTCTCGAGCTGCGCCTTGATCGCCTCGATCACGCGCGGGTGGCCGAAGCCCACCTGGTGGACACTGTTGCCATGGAAATCCATGTACCGCCGACCCTGGAGGTCCTCGATGTAAATTCCTTCGCACCGGGCGAGCACGTTCAGGCAGGGTGTCGAGAGCGACTGACGCAGGAAGTAGCGCTGGTCCTCCTCCAGCCACCGGCGGGCCTCCGGACCGATGTTCCGCTCCAGCCACGCGGCACGCCGGGACGTGAGGTTGACATCGCCCTCCATCCCGTATCGCCCGGTGCGCCCCTCGCCGTCCGGCATCACGGCGTCCTCCGCCCCACCGCTACTTCTGCGCGGGGATCGGGATCCCAAGCTCTTCCAGAGCGGACGCGAAGGCCGCCACCACGCCCTCCATGTCCTCGGGTGTGAGGGTGCCCATGTTCGCCACCCGAAACGCGTAGTTCCGGATGTCGCCCTGCCCCGCGTAGATGATGTACCCCCGGCGCTTCATCGCGTCGTGCAGCGCCTCGTAG
>JACOUJ010000147.1 GCA_016177865.1 Candidatus Rokuibacteriota bacterium | reverse complement strand
GCCTGGCTGGCCGGGATGATGGCGGCGGAGATCGGGGCGGATGTCAAGCTGGCCAAGCGCTGCGGCCTCCTCCACGACATCGGTAAGGCCTTGACCCACGAGCAGGAGGGGAGCCACGTGGAGCTGGGCGTCGAGGTGCTCACCAAGTACGGGGAGCCCTCCGCGGTCGTCAACGTGGCCCTGTGCGGCCACGAGAGCGTAGAGCCCGAGACCATCGAGGCGGTGCTCGTCGAGGCGGCGGACGGGATCTCCTCGGCCCGGCCCGGGGCGCGACGCGATGTGCTCGAGAGTTACATCAAGCGCCTCGCCAAGCTGGAGGAGATCGCGACCTCGTACAAGGGCGTCGAGAACGCCTACGCCATCCAGGCGGGGCGGGAGATCCGTATCATCGTCAAGTCTGACCAGATCTCGGATCTGGAGTCCTACCAGCTTGCCCGGGAGGTGTCGAAGCGCATCGAGAACGAGATGCAGTACCCCGGCCACATCAAGGTCACGGTGATCCGGGAGACGCGGGCCGTGGAAATCGCGAAATGAGTAAGCCCCTCAACATCCTGTTGATCGGCGACATCTTTGGCGAGCCGGGGCGCAGGGCCACGCTCGGCCTGCTCCCGCGCCTCCGGGCCGAGCATGAGCTGGACCTCGTCATCGCAAACGTGGAGAATGCGGCGGGCGGCTTTGGCGTCACCCCCGCGATCGCTGAAGGACTCCTCCGGAGCGGGGCCGATGTGCTCACCTCTGGTAATCACGTCTGGGACAAGAAGGAGATCATTCCGTTCATTGGGAAGGAGAATCTTCTGCTCCGCCCGGCGAACTATCCCTCCGGAGCGCCGGGAGTGGGCTCGATCGTGGTGAAGGCCGGGGCCCATAAGGTGGCGGTCTTGAATCTCCAGGGGCGGGCCTTTCTCCCGACGATTGATTGCCCGTTTCAGGTCGCCGATATTGAGGTGCCACGCCTCAGGCAGGAGACGGCCGTGATCATCGTCGACATGCACGCCGAGGCCACGGCCGAGAAACAAGCGATGGGCTGGTACCTCGACGGCAAAGTGTCGGCGGTCCTCGGGACTCACACACACGTCCAGACCGCGGATGGGCGGATTTTCCCCGGGGGGACGGCGTATATGACAGACGTGGGGATGACGGGCCCGGTGGACTCCGTCATCGGCATTGATAAAGAGATCGCCATCCAGCGCTTCGTCACCCAGATGCCGATGCGTTTCGAGGCGGCCAAAGGACCCGCGGTCCTCCACGGCGCCCTCGTCTCCGTGGAGCCCGAGAGCGGCCGGGCGGTCGCAATCAAGCCACTCCGAGTGCCGTTCGAGTAGTGCCAACGCCTTCGGCGGAGGCGCGCGACGCGGAGGGGGCCAGTGGCCCCCTTTGTTATGTCGGGGGACGCATGGCGATGGTCCTGAATGGAAAGCTGGTCGCCGCCAAGGTCCAGGACGAGGTCAGGACCGGGGTCGCCCAGCTCCGAGCCGCCACTGGCGTGACGCCGACGCTCGCCGTGATCTTGCTGGGGGACTTTCCGCCTTCTCAGGTCTACATTCGAAATAAGAAGGTGGCCTGCGCCGAGGTGGGGATCGCAACCCAGGACCATCTGTTTCCGTCAGGACTCTCAGAGGCTGATCTCCTCAAGCTCATTCAGCGCCTGAATGACGATCCGGCCATCCACGGGATTCTCCTTCAGCTCCCCCTCCTGCCCGGGATGGACGAGGACCGGGTGGTTGAGGCGATCGCGCCGAAGAAGGATGTGGATGGCTTCCACCCGGAGAATTTGGGCCGGCTTCTGGCCGGGAGTCCGACGGTGGTCCCGTGCACCCCGGCCGGCGTCCTCGAGATCCTCGATCACTATGGGATCGAGCTGAAGGGACAGGAGGCGGTGGTGATCGGGCGCTCCAGAATCGTCGGGAAGCCGCTGGCCCATCTCCTGCTTGCTCGCCACGCGACGGTCACCCTCTGCCACTCGCGCACCCAGGACATCGCCTTCCATACCCGCCGGGCCGATCTCCTCGCGGTGGCCGTCGGGCGGGCCAGCGTCGTCACCGGTGACATGGTGAAGGAGGGCAGTGTCGTGATCGACGTCGGGATCAACCGGGGCGCCGACGGCAAGCTCACGGGAGACGTGGAGTTTGCTGGGGCGAGCGCTCGGGCGCGGGCCATCACCCCGGTCCCGGGCGGCGTGGGGCCCATGACGGTGGCGATGTTGATGAAGAACACCTACCTTGCGGCAAGACGACAGCTGGGCGCCACATGAGCCTCGAAGAGGCGCACCGCCGGGTCCTGACCGTTTCCGAGCTGACCTGGCGGATCAAAGAGCGGTTGGAGGCGGAGTTCACAGGGCTCTGGGTCGAGGGGGAGATCAGTAACCTCCGGAGTCCCACTTCGGGCCACATCTACTTCACCCTCAAAGACGAAACGGCCCAGCTCAAGGCCGTCCTCTTTCGCTCCCGCCTCCGCCACCTCCGATTCGAGCCGACCGATGGGCTCAAGGTCTTCGCCTTTGGCACGCTGGATGTCTATGCCGCCCGGGGCGAGTACCAGTTGGTCGTTGAGCTCTTGGAGCCTCAGGGGATCGGGGCCCTCCAGCTCGCGTTCGAGCAGCTCAAGGCCCGCCTCGACGAGGAGGGGCTCTTCGACCCATCCCGCAAGCGCCCGCTTCCCCTCCTCCCGCAGAGAATCGGTCTCGTCACCTCGCCAACAGGCGCGGCCATCCGCGACATTCTCAACATCCTCACCCGCCGATTCGCCAATCTTCATATCCTGATCGCCGCGGTGCGGGTCCAAGGAGACGAGGCCCCCAGGGAGATCGTGGAGGCGATTCAGAGCCTGAACCGCGTCCCTGATCTGGATGTGATCATCGTGGCCCGGGGCGGCGGATCGCTGGAGGATCTCTGGGCCTTCAATGACGAGGCGGTGGCCCGCGCGATCTTCGCCTCCGAGGTCCCCGTAATCTCCGCTGTGGGACATGAAACCGACTCCACCATCGCTGACTTCGTCGCTGATCTGAGGGCGCCGACGCCATCCGCGGCCGCGGAGCTCGTCGTGCGGGAAAAGGAGACCCTTGTCCGGAACGTGGTCCAGCTTCGCTCGCGCCTTCGCTCCGCGATGGGACAGCGCCTGGATCTCCTTCAGGAGCGGCTCGTTTGGCTTCAGAGTCGTCGGGTCCTCACTGACCCGGGGCGTCCCCTCCGCGATCTTGCGCGGCGGCTGGACGACCTTGCCTGGCGACTTCCGCTGGCCCTCCGTCGTCAGGGCGAACGAGCCGGGGGTCGCTTCCAAAATGCCAGGGACAACTTGCTTTTATTGAGTCCCTTGGCTACCATTACGAATCGTGCAAAAATTCTGGAGCAGTGGCGGGACCGCCTCGAGCGCGCGGGACGTCAGGACGTTCTATCCAGGACGGCGCGATTCCGAGGAGCGGTCGGCCAGCTTGAGAGCCTGAGCCCGCTCGCCGTCCTAAGCCGCGGCTACAGCATCTGCCGCGTGGGGGAGCGGGTCGTCCGATCGGCAAGAGAGGCGGCTCCGGGCGACATGGTCAACGTCCTCCTCCATCGTGGGGAGTTGGAGTGTCGCGTGGAGTCGAGCCGGGAAGGGAAGCCAGGTGGCGAAGTCTGAGGAGACCCCGAAGTTCGAGGAGGCCCTTGTTCGCCTCGAGCAGATCGTCCAGACCCTGGAGGCCGGGAATCTCCCCCTCGAAGAATCCCTCAGGGCGTTCGAGGAAGGGATCGCCCTCGCGCGCTTCTGCGCCAGCCAGTTGGAGGCGGCCGAGCGACGCATTGAGCTTCTCACCAAGGATGAGGAAGGCGTCCTCCGCACTTCTCCGTTCAGCGGAGAAGTCGAGGGGGGGAAGGAGGCATGAGCTTCGACCTTCCACACTACCTGGCCGAGCGCAAAGAGGCCGTGGACGGGGCGCTCGACCGCTTCCTCCCCCCGGCCGACGCCTTCCCCCCTTCGATCCACGAGGCCATGCGCTACAGCGTCTTCGCAGGCGGCAAGCGCCTCCGCCCGATCCTGGTGATCGCGGCGGCCGAGGTCGCGGGGGGCGCGATGGAGCCGGTCCTGCCGACGGCCTGCGCCTTTGAGCTGATTCACACCTACTCTCTGATTCACGATGACCTGCCCGCCATGGACGATGACGATTTCCGCCGGGGCCGTCCGACAAGCCACAAGGTCTTCGGTGATGCCGTGGCGATCCTGGCGGGGGACGCCCTGTTCACGCTGGGGGTGCGCCTTCTCACCGAGTCCTTCCTTCAAGGAGACTCGAATCCGGTGCTCCTCCCCCAGCTCCTTTCCGAGGTGACCGACGCGGCCGGGACCCCCGGGATGATCGGCGG
>JACOUJ010000155.1 GCA_016177865.1 Candidatus Rokuibacteriota bacterium | reverse complement strand
TCGGTCAGGATCTCCATGGGCCTTCTCCAAACCGAGGAACCACTCCCAGAACGCTCTGACCTTTTGTGGAAGCACAATGTGGGGGAGGGACTCTCGAATGGTCTCCAGCCCTTGATCTTCATAGCCGCCAGCCCTCTGGCCGAGTGTTCTCATTCCAAGACATTTCCCATCGTACCCTGAGTACGACCCCTTGCTATAAGTTGTGGGAATCCCCACTTCCAAGGCCGCAAAGCATGCAATACTATAGCATTCTGTTCGATATCAAGACGGGTGAGGATTTCGCAGGAATGGGTGACGAGTGGCGCCGGGCGGAATAGACTTTGTGGCCATCGGCCACCTGACCTTGGATCTCGCGGATGCCGGGCAGACCCCTGGCGGCTCGGCGCTCTACGCCGGGCTCTTGGCGTCGCATCTCGGCCTTCGGGTCGGTCTCTTGACAAGCGTCGGGCCCACCTTCCCGCTGGACACCCTTCCTTCTGAGATCCAGGTCGTGAATGTCCCGGCAAAGGAGACCACGACATTTGAGCATCACGGCCGCGCGTCATCCCGTCGCCTCCGGCTTGTTCACCGAGCGCGCCCCCTGATCGAAGCCGAGCTTCCGGATGAATGGCGCTCCGCGCCGCTCGTCTACCTCTGCCCGGTCGCAGCCGAAGTCGACCCCGTCTTGGGCCATGCCTTCGATGACTCGGTCCTCGGGGTTGGCCCGCAGGGGTGGTTGCGCGCGTGGCGCCAAGACGGGATCGTGACCCGGCGGAGGTGGGACGCCGCGTCGCTCGTCCTTCGCGGGGCGCAGGCCCTCTTCCTGAGCCAAGACGATGTCGCGGGCGAGCGCGAGGTCCGGGAGTGGTTTGATCTCGTTCCCGTGGGGTGCGTCACGCGGGGCGCGGCCGGGGCGACCCTGTTCGTGAACGGAGAACCTTATGCGGTGTCCGGCTACCCCGCGAAGGTCGTGGATCCCACGGGCGCGGGTGACGTCTTCGCGGCCGCCTTCCTCATTCACTACCAGCGGACTCAGGACGCCTGGGAGGCTGCGGGGTTTGCCTCGGCCGCCGGATCGTTGGCGGTGGAGGGAGAGGGGATCATCGGAGTCCCGGGCCTCGCGGCGCTCGACGCGCGCTGGACCGCCTACCGCCATCTCTTCTTGGTCTGACGAACCGTTTTCGCTTCTCACCGGCAGGAATCTGCGGGATGTCCTTTCTTGTCTAAACTGGTAAGATGAATTTGGTGCGAAGCATCTTGTTTCGGGGAGGTCGCTTGGTGACAGATTGGCGGAGGCTGATCGGGGGTGGCGTAACGACGCTACTTGTTATGCTCATCGCCGGGTGCGGAAGTGACAAGACAAACGCCTCACCACAGCAGGGAGGCGGGGCGGCGACTCAGCAGACCCTCGCGATCACGACGGCGCCGGTCGAGGCCCGGACGGTCCAGCGGACAGTGGAGACGACAGGGAGCCTCCTCGCGTGGGAAGAGGTGGTGCTCAATACCTCAGTCTCCGGCACCATCGCCCGCCTTCTGGCCGACCTCGGCGATCGTGTCGAGGTTGGCCAGGTCGTCGCCGAAATGGACAGGCGTGAATTCTTGCTGGCCGTGGAGCAGGCGGAGGCGGCGCTCCAGTCCGGGCGGAGCCAACTCGAACGGGCCCGCGCCCAGGCGGCCGCGGCCGAGGCCAATCTCAGCCAGGTCCGCGAGAGCATCCGATCGTGGGAGGCCAACGACAACCGCGCCCGCGCGGCCCTGGACGAAGCCCGGGCCAACCTCGAACGAAACCGCCAGCTCCTCCAGAAGGAGTTGATCTCCACGCGCGATTTCGACGCCGCGCGGACCCAGTACGAAACCGTGCTGGCCCAGTACCAGACCTCTCAGGTGGACCGAACCCAGTACGACCAGCGGGTCCGTGTCGCGGAGGCCCAGCTTCAGAGCGACCAGTCCGCCGTTCGGGTGGCGGAATCCGACATCAAGCAGCGGGCGGCGGCGCTCGGCGTGGCCCAGAAGAAGCTGGCCGACGCGACCCTTCGGACCCCCATTCGGGGCTCGATCGCCAAGCGTCACGTCAACCCCGGAGAGTTTCTCAAAGACAACACGGCCGTCTTCACCATCGTTCGGAGTGATCCGCTGAAGTATAGCGGGACCGTTCCGGAGCGGGCCGCGCTCGACCTGCGCCCGGGCCAGGCGGTCCGGCTCCAGGTCGATCCGGTTCCGGGGCGCGCCTTCGAGGGGCGCATCGCGCGGGTGAGCCCGGCCGTTGACGTTCTCAACCGGACCGTGGCGCTTGAGGCGCAGGTCCCGAACCCTCAAAGTCTGCTCAAGCCCGGTCTCTTCGCTCGGGGTGTGATCGAGACTCGCAAGGAGAGCGGGGTGGCGTTTGTTCCCGAGGCAGCGGTCTCATACTTCGTCGGAATCACCAAGGTCTTCGTGGTGGCCGATGGCAGGGCCCGGGAGCGCACGGTGAGGGTGGGAGGGAAGCAGGACGGCTCGGTGGAGATCCTCGAAGGGGTGAAGCCCGGTGTGCTGGTGGCCACCTCCTCTCTTGCTCAGCTCTTCGACGGCGCCGCGGTCACGGTCTCCGGCGACAAGAAGTAGCCGTGTCGATCGTTGACCTCTGCGTCAGGCGTCCGGTCTTCGCGACCATGCTGATCGTCTCGCTGGTCGTTCTGGGGCTGGCCTCGTATCGGAACCTGGGTCTGGATTTCTTCCCCAAGGTGGACCTCCCCACGGTCACGATCACGACCCGGCTCTCGGGCGCCGGCCCGGAGGAGATCGAGAGCCAGATCACCAAGAAAGTCGAGGAGGCCGTCAACACCGTCAACGGGATCGATGAAGTTCGCTCGGTCACGATCGAAGGACAGTCCCAGGTCTTCGTCACCTTTATTCTGGAAAAAAGCATCCCCGAGGCCGCGAACGACGTCCGTGAGAAGGTCTCGGGGATCGTCTCCTCGTTCCCTCCCGGGACCGATGCGCCGATCATCGAGAAGTTCGACCCGGATGCCTTCCCTATCATGGGCCTGGTCGTCTCGGGGAAGCGGTCGCCACGGGAGATCACCGAAATCGCCGACAAGCGGATCAAGCGCCAGCTGGAGACGGTAAAGGATATCGGGGCAATCACATTGGTCGGGGATCGGAAACGGGAAATTCAGGTCGTCGTGGACCCGTTCCGACTCCAGTCGTATGGGCTTGCGATCCAGCAGGTCCAGGCTGCCCTCCAGCAGCAGAATGTGGAGATTCCCGGAGGACGGCTGACCGCGGACCACCGGGAGTCGGGCGTCCGGACGCTGGGGCGCATCGAGCGGGTGGAGGACTTCAACGACCTCATCGTGGCCGAATCCCAGCGAGGCCCGGTTCGGCTCAGGGACGTCGGTCAGGTAGTGGACGGGGAGGAGGAGGCGCGAACACTCTCCCGCCTCGATGGGCAGAACGCCGTCTCAATGCTGATCCGCAAGCAGTCCGGGACCAATACCGTACAGGTGGTCGACCGAGTGAAAGCGAAAATCGCGGAGTTCCGCGCGGGCCTGCCTGGAGACGTCACGATCTACG
>JACOUJ010000146.1 GCA_016177865.1 Candidatus Rokuibacteriota bacterium | reverse complement strand
GCCGACGCCGACCCCTCCAAGCTTGACCACGGTCTTGGAGGCCAGCCACTGCTCCATGCTCGTAATCCCGGTCGACTTAGAAACCCCAAAGGCGTAATTGTCCTGGCCCGGGGCACCGACATACTCAAACTTGAGCGAAAAAAACTCGATTCCCGGCTTGCCCAAGAGCTGTTGGAGGAAGAGTCCTCCGATGAAGTGGCCGATCGTCAAGCCATCCGGTTTGGCGATCCTGTACATATAATTGGCCGAAATGAGAAACCCGGCCCCTGGCATGTTTTCCACGATGAACGTGGGATTGCCGGGGATGTGCTTTCCGATGTGCCGGGCGATGGTCCGGGAATACGTGTCGTACCCGCCTCCGGCTGAGGCACCCACGATGATCCTGACGGTTTTTCCTTTGTAGAAATCCTGCCCCCAAACCGGCGTGAGTGAGAAATGCACGACGAGAGAACAAACGCCCCATAGCCAAAGCAGATGTCTCAGCATACCCTCCTCCTGATGTGGGTGGATCGCGGATAAGGGATAGGTTAGGGTGACGATACGGAGCGGACAGGGAGGCTGTCAAGTGGAAAGTTCAGGCCCCTAGAAGATGACCTTCAACCACCTAGCTCTTTCCTGACCATCATATTCTCCTGTATCGCCCTTTTACGTTGTGCCTACACTACGAGCGAGACAAGTATGTGTCAAATGAAGTTCAAGCGCTTTATAATGAACGCCCAGGTGGAGGCTCTATCCTGCTTACCGTTCTGAGTCGCGAAAGGAGGCTGTGGATGACCGCCCCAAGACCTGATCTTCGTCGCGCAGAAATTATCGAAGCGTACAACCGGGAGCGTGACGCGTTGCTCGCACTCGTCGAGCGAATCGGCGCCGCTGTCTGGGATAAGCCGACCGCGTGCCCTGGCTGGTCGGCCAGAGACCTGATTGCCCACCTGGCGACCTCGGCGACCAGGCTCTCCACGGCCGTGAAGATGATGCTCCAAGGGCAGCAACTTAACCCGACCAGGGCGGACCTTGACGCCCGGAACGAGGCGGGAGTGCAAGAGCGCCGGAGCCGATCGCTGAAGGAATTGATAGATGAGCTCCAGACCTCGCACCAGCGCAACATCGATCTCTTCCTCTCGCTCACCGATGAGCAACTGGCCGTGACCGGAGCGTTATCGTCGGGTGACGTGATCACGGTGATGGAACGGTTCCGCCGGGCGGGGAAACACTATCGCGAGCACGGCGGGATGTTGGCGCAGGTGGCCGGCCTGGGCGGCGGCTAGGTGTTTTTCAGCGGCCTGTTAGCGGGGGTGAGGCGGACAATGGGAGGAGCGGCATCACTTATTCCTTCGTCGGGGAAGGTCAGCAAGCGCGGCGCGGGCGGCGTTCCGGCCGCCCGCTCCCAAGACGCCGCCGCCTGGATGGGCGCCCGCGCCGCAGAGATAGAGATTCTCCACCGGCGTCCGATAGCGAGACCAGCCCGGGGCCGGGCGGAACCAGAAGAGCTGGTCCAGCCTCATTGCGCCGTGAAAGATGTTGCCGCCGGTCAGACCGAAGATTCGCTCGAGATCGATGGGGCTCAGAACGTCACGGGCGAGCACCGAGGCCGTGAAGCCGGGCGCGGATTCCTCAATCACTTGGAAGACGCGGTCGGCGAAGGCGTCCTTGATCCCGGGATCGTCCCACGTCCCCCGAGCAAGAGCGTAGGGAGTGTACTGGACAAAGAGCGACATCACGTGCTTCCCAGGCGGGGCCACGGTCGGGTCCAGGGCCGAGGGGAGCGTCATCTCGATGACCGGGCGGGCCGACGGCTGCCCCGCAAGCGCGTCGCGGTAGGCCGCCTCGATCTCTTCCATGGTGGAGACGAGGTGGATCGTCCCGCAGTGCTGGGGACCCACGGCGTGGCCCGGGCGAGCGGTGAAGCTCGGGAGCCGGTCGAGCGCCACGTTGATCTTGGTCACGCTGGTAGAGAAGTCGATGGTCGAGATGCGGTGACGGAAGTCGTCGGGAAGGCTTCCGTGCGGAAGGAGCTTGAGGAACGTGGCTTTCGGATCGGCGTTCGAAAGGATCAGCCGGGCGCGGATCTTCGTTCCGTCCTCAAGGACGACTCCCGTGGCCTGGCCGCCTTCGACCGAGATCCTGGCGACCGGACAGCCTGTCAAGATGGTCGCCCCGTGAGCGCGCGCCGCCGCGGCGATGGCCTCAGAGAGCGACCCCATCCCGCCGCGAACGTAACCCCACACGCCACGGACGCCGTCGGTCTGTCCCATCACGTGGTGGAAGAGCACGTATCCGCTTCCCGGGGTTGAGGGGCTGGCCATGGCACCGATGACGGCGTCGGTGGCCAGGGTGGATTTGAGGGGCTCAGATTCGAACCAGCGCTCGAGGATCAGCGACGCGGGAGCGGTGATCAGCTCGAGGAAGACAGGGAGGTCCCTGCCGAGCCGGATCGCCCGCCACCCGAGCCGCGCCAGGTCGCGGATCGTCTCCAGGCGATGCCGCCACCCCTTCGCCGCAAGGTCCGGCGGGGCCATGTCGAGTAAGGGCTCGATGAAGCGGGCGGCCCGCTCGAGCATCGCCTCGTAGCCAGGGAAGGTCTCCGCGTCACGCGCCGAGAATTTCTTGATCTCCTGGTAGTTCATCGCCGGGTCCGGACCGAGGATGAGCGACCGGCCGTCGGGGAGCGGGGTGAAGGACGACGGGCTGCGAGCGATCACAGAGAAGCCGTAGTCCGCGAGGCGCAGCTCCCGGACGATCTCGGGCCTGAAGAGGCTCTGGACGTACGCCGCGCGGGAGAACCTGAAGCCGGGCACGATCTCCTCCGTGACGACCGCGCCCCCCACGATCTCCCGACGCTCGAGGACCAGGACGCTCAGGCCGGCCCTGGCCAGATAGGCCGCGGCGACCAAGCCGTTGTGACCCGCGCCGATCACAATGGCGTCAAAGAATCTTCGACCTGCCCCAGTCGTCATAGGTACAAGAGAGCCGCCCCGCTTGGCGTCCGCTTGGAGCATACCATGGACCTCTTCATGTCTAGACATGGTCCCTCCTCCGGCTTACCATAGGG
>JACOUJ010000154.1 GCA_016177865.1 Candidatus Rokuibacteriota bacterium | reverse complement strand
GTTGCGCTCTCCAACGTAGTCCCCCCGGTCCAGCAAACGCTCGAGTGGATGTGCCAACAGTACTTTGGCGTGGTGCCGTTCACTGTTGAGCCCGGCGTGAACGTCGAGATACCCCTCCTGGTCGAGAACCCGAGGGAGGTTGGGTCCGATCGTGTGGTGAACGCCGTGGCCGCTCTCACCCTGTATGGCGCGCCGCTCATCATCATCGATTTCGGCACCGCCACCACCTTTGACTGCGTCTCTCCGCGCGGGGAATTCCTTGGCGGCGCGATCGCCCCGGGGCTTCAGGCTGCCGCCGACGCCCTGACGTCGAGGGCGGCGCGCCTCTACCGGGTCGAGCTGGTCCGCCCCAAAGAGGCGATCGGCCGTGACACGGTGACGAATCTCCAGTCAGGCTTGGTCTACGGCTATGCAGGTCTCGTGGATGGCCTGGTCGAGCGGCTCAAGGGAGAGATGGAAGGCGACCCTACGGTGGTGGCCACCGGCGGCTTGGCCCCGCTCATCCGGGACGTGGCGCGCTCCATCCAGCACGTCAACGCGGACCTGACCCTGGAGGGACTCCATCTCGTCTGGGAACGAGCGAACACGCGCTGACCGACGCGGAGGAGTGTCGCGTCTCCCGCTCGCGTTTCCGGTAAGGCTCGTGTCTCGGAGGCTCGCTGCGTTGCGGGGCCCCATGGGATCGAGTAAGCTCTGTCGAAGCGAAGGCGGCAAACGTGATCGTCGCGTTGGTGACCCCCTATTACGTGCCGGCGCCTCGAGGTAACGCCGTCACCGCTGGCCGGGTTGCGCTCGGGCTCGAGCGCCTGGGCGTGACGGTGTCTGTCGTGGATCTCTCCCAACTCTCCGGAGGCGGAGCCTTTCAGTCCCTTGCGGGATCTGCTCCTCGGATCGTGCATGCCTTCCACGCATTCTCGGGAGGGCCGTCGGCCTTGGATTATGCCAGGTGGAAAGGGGTTCCACTGGTCGTCTCCCTCACCGGAACGGATGTCAATCATGACCTCTCTGACCCCGGGCGGGGGATTACAGTCAGAAAGGTCCTGGAGGGGGCGGACGCCCTGACGGCCTTCCACGAAACCGTGTTGGGCAAGGTGGCGGACGTGTTGCCGGGGATCGCGGCGAAGATCCGAGTCATTCCTCAGGGCGTGCGGCTCGGCGGAGATGCGTTTTCCCTGCCCCAACTGTTCCCGTCGGTCGGAGAGAGGTCCTCTTTCTTGTCCCGGCCGGTATCCGCAAGGTGAAGAACACTCTCTTTCCGATTGATCGCCTCGGTCGCCTGGCCACCCGGTTTCCCGACCTCAAGCTCCTGTTCGCAGAGCCGGTCCTCGAAGAGGACGAGGGCGCCCGGCTGCTCGCCGCGATCGCTCGATGCCCGTGGGCGTTTTATCTCGGCGCGGTTCCCCACGACCAGATGGCGTCTCTCTTACGTCAGGTGGACGTGGTCGTGAACTCATCGCTCTCTGAAGGTGGCATGGCCAACTCAGTGCTCGAGGCCATGAGCCTGGGACGGGCGGTCCTCGCCTCCGACATTGATGGCAACCGCTCCATTATCCAGGACGGCGTGGACGGATTACTCTACGGGACGCCGGAGGAGTTCGAGGTGAAGGCCGGGCGTCTCCTTCTCAATCCCGGGCTTCGGGCGCGGCTTGGGAGGGCGGCCCGGCGGAAGGTCGTCCAGGAGTTTTCGCCCCGGCGGGAGGCGCAGGCCTATCTCGCGCTCTATCACCACCTCCTCGGGTCGCGTGGGGACCAAGGGGGCGGCACGAGAGGGCCCCGGCCCACCGGACGTTGTCTTGATGCGCCCGGCGATGCCACGAAGATTTTTATTTGATCGTCCCCCGCGCCCCCAAGTACACTGGTAGGGACATTTTCATGGGGAGACGGAAGACTCGCCCCTGACGGAGGGAACGATGGTCGAGGAGGCTCGGGTTGAGCGGTTTGTGCGCGCCTTTCAGGCTCTCAGGCGAGAGATCCAGAAGGTCATCGTAGGGCACGAGGAGGTTATTGACCAGGTCCTCGCTTGCCTCTTCTCAGGCGGTCATGTCCTCCTCGAGGGGGCGCCGGGGCTGGGGAAGACCTTGCTGGTCAAGACCCTCGCGGAATGTCTCGATCTCACCTTCTCCCGGATCCAGTTCACTCCGGATCTCATGCCGGCCGACATCGTCGGGACCAACATCATCATGTTGGATCAGGCGGAGCGACGCTACTTCCAGTTCCAGCATGGGCCCATCTTTGCTCACATCATCCTGGCCGATGAAGTGAACCGGGCGACCCCCAAGACCCAATCGGCCCTCCTCGAAGGCATGCAGGAGCGCGGAGTGACTGTCGCCGGCACGCTCCACCCGCTTCCGTCACCTTTTCTTGTTCTGGCGACGCAGAACCCTATCGAGATGGAGGGGACCTATCCGCTCCCCGAGGCCCAGCTCGACCGGTTCCTCTTCAAGCTCCACATCAGGTATCCGGTTCTCGCCGAGTTGAACGAGATTATTGACCGGACCACGCGGCCTCATGAGCCGGGGGTCCAACAAGTCCTCAATGCCACTGAGGCGGAATCCCTGAAGGAGTTGGTCCGTGAGGTTCCGATCGCCACCCACGTTCGGGAGTTGGCCTCCCTGATCATTCTGGCCACCCACCCGCAGTGGGAGCATGCCCCGGAGGTGACTCGGAAGTACGTGCGATATGGCTCGAGCCCGCGAGGGGCCCAGGCGCTCGTCTTGGGGGGAAAGGTTCGCGCCCTTGTGAGCGGTCGGTTTAACGTCTCCACTGAGGACATTAAGGCGATGGTCCTTCCGGCTCTCCGGCATCGAGTGATCTTCAACTTCGAGGGAGAGGCCGAGGGGATCAACGTGGATTATTTGCTTCAAGAGGTGGTGACGGCGGCGGAAGAGGCGATCCGGCACGGCAAGGAAGTCTTTCTCCGGTAGATGCAAGGGGGGGGCACGCGGTGAGTGACGGGGCGCGCACGTCAGACCCTGAGACGATCCTCCGGGACGCCGCCCAACGAGTTTCAGTTCAGGTGCGAGTCAGACGGAGCGAATATTATGCGCTTCGCGCCCTGACCTGGGGTGTGAGCCTCGCTGTGCTCCCTTTGCTTCTGAAGGGGCTTTTGGGGGCCCGCGCTCCCAGTCTCGCCATCGCCGTGATCGGCCTCGCCCTTCTGGGCGGCCTTCTCTACTCCCTGTCGCGCTCGGTCCCAGCCGGCGACGCGTTGCGTCTGGCCGACCGGGCAGCGGCCCTGCACGATCGTCTCTCCACAGCTCTGGAGTGCGTGGAACGCCGAGATGACTCGCCCCTGGCCAGGGCTCTCATCGCTGATGCGGTGGAGCGCGCGCCCCGGGTCCAATGGTCACGCATGGTCCCGCGTCGGTGGCCTCGCGAGGCTCGCCTCCTTCCCGTCTCTGCCATCGCTCTCCTGGCCCTTCTATTCCTCCCGCCGATTCCAATTCCACGAGGCGGGCTTCCGGCCTGGGAGCGCTCGACCCCCGAGGCTCCCGAAGAGCCGAAGCAGACCGGGCCCGCGACCGCTCTCGATCGACCGTTGGAGCAGAAGCGGCGGACGCCGGAGCGCGTAGACCGACAGCCCCAAGAGCTGCCTCGCCGGCCGACTCGGCCTGAAACCGCTCGCGGGGACTTGGCCGCCATCTTTAAAGACACGACCATTAGCCAGAAGCGTCCTGACTTCAGTAGCTTTCTCAAGCAGGGGGATGAGCGACTCCGGGTCCTGGAGCGCGTCGAGAACCTTCCCGACCTGAAGAGCGACTTCACACAGAGTCCCCAGAAAATGATGTTCCGGAAGATGCAGCAGCTTCTGGCCGGGCTCCGGCCCGACCAGCTCTCTCCCGAGCGCCTCCGCCAACTTCTGGACGAGATGGATCGCCTGGGACGCAAAGGGGATGGTTCCGACGGAGATCTGAGGGAAGGTGAGGAGGCCTTGAACGAGGGGCAGTTGAGCCGGGCCCTCTCCGCGATGGAGCGTGCCTTGAATCGGATGCGGGCTCAAGAAGAACGGGAGCGCGCGAAAAAGGGACTTTCCGGAGGCCGGGACAAGGGACGAGAGCCGGGAGACCCCGGGAAAGATGGAGAGGGTGACGACCTCGGAGAAGGGGAAGGGTCGCTCCCGGGCAAGGGGCATTCGGCGGACGTCAGAGGGAGCCCTACCCGTCGACTTCCAGGAGAGAAGCTTGACATGGCGCTCTCCGGTGAGCAGCGTCAAGGCCGCCGCGAGGCCTATGATACCAATCTGCGTGGCCGAGGGGCGCAGAACCCCTCCCGCCTTCCGTTTGCGACCGTCTTCTCGCAGTACCGGAAGCTCATGGAGGAGGCCCTGGCGAAAGAGCCGATCCCGTTCGAGTATCGGACGCAGATCAGGGATTACTTCCAATCTCTCGAAGAGCGCTAGTGCCGTGCCGAGAAGCGTCGCATCCCATCGTTCTCGGTCGTCGCCGATCCTCAACGTACAACCGAGTACGCCTCCGGCCGGCTCCTCCCTCGGGCCTTGGTCTGCTCGCTTCTCAACCCGGCACATTCGCGGTGTGATCGCGTCCGACCTGTGGGGGCTGGGCTAAGGGATGGCCGTCCGCACCCCCCTCGCCGAGCGGCTGTTTTCCAGCCATCTCCTCAGTCAGCTTGAGCGCCAGAGCTTTATCTCAAGACGCACCTTTCTCGGCCGGGTGAAGGGGGAGCGGAAGAGCCCGAGGAAGGGGATCAGCCCGGAGTTCTACGATTACCGCCCGTATGAGATCGGCGATGATCTTCGCTACGTGGACTGGAACATTTTTGGTCGGCTGGACCGGCTTTACCTCAAGCTTTTTGTCGAGGAAGAAGACCTCTGTGTTCACCTCCTCATCGATGCCAGCGCCTCCATGGACTTCGGCTCACCGTCAAAATTCCAGTATGGCCTCCGCCTGGTTGCGGCCCTCGGTTTCATTGGGCTCGTCGGGCTAGAGCGGGTCGGCGTCGGGATTGTCCGGGACCGGGTCGTCGAAGGATGGTCTCCCACCCGTGGACGAAATCAATTCCTCCCCCTGATTGAGTTCTTGGGCGGGGTGACTCCCGGTGGCGTCACGGACCTCAACGGCGCCCTTCGGGATTATGCTCTCCGCGCCCGTGATCCGGGCCTGGCCATTCTCGTTTCCGATCTCATGGATCAGAGCGGCTTTGCCCTGGGGATCCGGGGTTTCTTGGAGCGCCGCTTCGATGTCCACGTCATCCACCTCCTCTCCCGTGAAGAGATGGAACCTGGCTACGGGGGCGACCTCCGACTCGTGGATGCGGAGTGCGAGGAGACCCGTGAAGCCACCCTCGATGGAGAAACGCTCAAGGCCTACCGCCGGCGCCTCCGAGAGTTCCTTGACCAATCCGAGGCGACCTGCCGCGCCAACAAGATCGTGTACCATCGGGCGGTGACCACCGAACCCATGGAGGATCTGGTCCTGAGGCGCCTGAAAGGGACCCTGCTCCAGTGAGCTTCCTCTCGCCCCTGGCCTTCATCTTCCTGGGCCTCGCTGCGCCGCTTGTCCTCCTGTATTTCCTCAAGGTACGCCGTCAGGAGCAGAAGGTCCCGGCTCTTTTCCTGTGGGAGGCCACCCCCCGCGATCAACAGGCCACCGCCCTGTTCCAGCGCCTCCAAAAAGACCCTTTCCTCATCCTCCAACTCCTCGCCCTCATCTTTTTGACCCTTGCCTTGACCCGTCCGACTGTGACCGTGGTCCGGAAGGGAAGCGACCAGGCGGTTCTCATCCTGGACGTTTCCGCATCAATGAAGGCCACAGATGTGTCGCCGAGCCGTTTTCGGGAGGCCCAACGCCAAGCCCTGGCCCTGGTGGACCGCCTCGGACCAGGCGCGCTGAGCATGGTCATGGAGGCCGGTCCGCAGCCACGGGTAGTCGTCCCGTTTACCCGCGACCGGGACCAGGTCAGGCGTGGGATAACCCAACTCCGCCCCCACGACCTTCCCAACCACCTCGCCGAGGCCATCCAGACGGCCGGTGCTCTCACCGCCCACGAACCGCAAGCACGGGTTTACGTCTTTACTGACGGAGCGTTCGACCCTCAGATAGTGGCTCCTGCGAATGACCCGAAGGTCCGATGGGTGAGCGTGGGTCGGCGGGGAAAGAATATCGGGATCACCGAGCTGTCCGTCCGAAAGAGCTACTATGGGGCCTTTGACTACCAGGCCTTTGTGTCCCTGGCGAACTTCTCGGACGAACCCATGACCTTCCCACTCCGCGTCCGACTGGATGGAGACGTGGTGAACGAGCAGATCGTGACCTTGGAGCCTCAGGTCAAACGCTCGGTCATTATTCCCTTCACCCATCAGGGGGGGGGAGTCCTCAAGGTGGAGGCGGAGGGCGAAGACGACTTGGATGTGGATGACACCGGCTACGCGGTCATCCCGGCTCTGCGGGAGCTTCGCGTCCTCCTGGTCAGTCGCGGGAACCTCTTCCTCGAGAAAGCCCTGCGGTCCGATCCGCAAGTCCAGCTCGAGGTGAGGGCGTCCGAAGGCTACCAAGGCGGGATGGAGGGGCACGATGTGGTCATCCTGGACTCCGTCGCGCCAGCCAAGATCGGCCCGGGCCGTTTTGTCCTGATCAACACGACCGCGGGGGATGTTCCCCTGGAACTGTTTGGACGCATGGAGAATCCGGTCATCCTTGACTGGGACCGCACCCATCCTGTCATGCGTTTTGTGGACTTCTCGAAGGTCGCAACGACGGATGCGTTGCGTGTCCGGCCCCTGACCGCCGCGAAGATCTTGGTCGAAGGGATTGGTGGACCCCTGCTCCTCCTCCTGGAGGAACCTCAGCGGAAGGTCTTTTTTGTCGCGTTTGATCTCTTCCAGACCGACCTCCCCCTCAGGGTTGCCTTTCCCCTTCTCCTTTCCAACGCCCTCCGGTGGCTTTCCCCAGTTGGTCTGGAAGGGACATACTATCAGGCCAAGGCGGGGACGCCATTGCTTTTACCGGTAGAGCACGGTGTTGACACTGCCACCATCGTGGACCCGGATGGTCACGAACGACAGGTGAAGGTGGCCCGAGGGCAGGTGAATGTGCCGAGCACCGAGGAGGTGGGCCTGTATCGGCTCGCGCTGCCCCGGGGGAGCCAACCCTTTGCAGTCAACCTCGTTGACGCAGGAGAGAGCCAGACCGCCCCACGACCTCTCCCCGAACCGGCCAGTGACAGCGGGCCGGGAAAAGAGGAAGTTTTTCTCAAGCAAATGGAGCTCTGGGGCTACTTCCTTGGCGCCGCCCTCCTCTGCCTCGTCCTGGAAGGCTTTCTCTATTGGAGGCGCCAGACCGGC
>JACOUJ010000145.1 GCA_016177865.1 Candidatus Rokuibacteriota bacterium | reverse complement strand
GGCCCGCTACGGGACGGTCCACATCCTCGTGAACAACGCCGGCTGGGACCGCCCCATGCCGTTCGTCGAGACCACCGAGGAGTTCTGGGACCGGATCCTGGCCATCAACCTCAAGAGCCAGATCATCTGCACCCGGGCGGTCCTTGACCCCATGATCAAGCAGGGGTACGGGAAGATCGTGAACATTGCCTCCGACGCCGGCCGGGTCGGCTCCACCGGTGAGGCGGTCTACTCCGCGGCCAAGGGCGGGGTCATCGCCTTCACCAAGACCCTGGCCCGAGAGCTGGCCCGCCACCGGATCAACGTCAACTGCGTCTCCCCGGGCCCCGCCGAGACCCCGCTCTTCGAGGAGGAGTTCGCCAAGGGGAAGCCGGGCCTGGCCGAGAGCCTGAAGAAGGCGATCCCCTGGGGGCGGCTGGCCCGGCCCGAGGACATCGCCCGCGCGGTGGTCTTCCTGGCCTCGGACGAGGCCGAGTACATCACCGGCCAGACCCTGTCAGTTTCCGGCGGCCTCACCATGGTTTGACGCGCATGCGGCCGCCACAGTAGAAGCGATGGTTGTCGCCATCGGAAGAAACCCGTTGACTTGGCGTAGTCATTCCTCCATTATGGAGGCAAAGAGGAGGATTTATGGCGACGCTGAATATCAAAAACCTGCCAGACTCACTGTATCGTAAGATTCAAGCCCGCGCCAAACGAGAGCGCCGATCGGTGGCCCAGGAGGTTATTCACATTTTGAGCCAGGTGGCCGACCAGGCGCCGCGCCTATCGATCCTGGATCTTCAGGGGCTGGGGAAGGAGGTCTGGCGAGGGGTGGATGCGGCTCGCTACGTCAAGAAGGAACGACGTGGGTGGGATTGATCGACGACCTGCAGCCCGGCCCGGTCGCGCTCGACACTGCGGTCTTCATTTACTTCATCGAGGAGGATCGCCGCTTTCTCGATATCGTCAAGCCGGTCTTTACGGCCATGGATCGGGGCGTGCTTGAGGGCGCCACGTCTGGTCTCACGCTGCTAGAGGTACTTGTGGCTCCCTATCGCGCCGACAACTTCCCCCTGGCCGAGCGCTATGAAGCCCTGCTGACCCAGAGCCGGGGATTGCGCCTGGTCGATCTGGACCGGTCTGTCCTGAAGAGCGCCGCGCTCCTCCGGGCAAGAGTGCGCCTGAAACCCCCCGACGCGATCCAGGTCGCCGCCGCACTGGCCGTCCGGTGTACCGCCTTCCTGACGAACGACCGGAAGATTCCCGCCATGCCAGGCTTGAGGATCCTGCAGCTCCGCGACTACCTGCATGGGGCGTAGGCAACGTAAAGGCCTTTCTCGGCCCGCCCGGCGCCGGGGGCCGGACCGAGGCCACGGTACAGCGCGGGTGAACACCCTGTCAAGGCAAAGCGCTGGGGATCGAGAGGCGCATGGGGCCGCCACCGCGGGGACAGGCGAGGACATCAGGGTCGACCGCGCGCCGGTCCGGGAGTGTCATGCCTCGACTCGGCATTGGGGCGGAAAAGGGATCTGGCCGACCTCGAAGCACTCGGTGAGGAATGCGAGCTCTCCGGTTTGGGCCGGCACCTGCCGAACCCCCACCTCCTGATCGCCCCCTACGTGCGGCGTGAGGCTGTGCTGTCGTCGCGGATTGAAGGAACCAAGACAAACCTGGCGGATCTGCTGCTGGAAGAAGTGGAGGCTGGGGCATCCGAGCAGGCGGAGTCCGAGGTTCGCGAAGTGCGCAACTACGTGGTCGCCCTGGACCACGGGATCAGGATGCTGGCCAAGCCCCCGCTGTCTCTCAGGCTCGTGCGCGAGATACACGAGCGGCTCATGAAGGGGGTCAGGGGCGACTCCGCGACGCCGGGGGAGTTCCGGCAGTCGCAGAACTGGATCGGTACGCCCGACAGCACGCCTGCCACCGCCACATACGTGCCGCCGCCGGAGCAGATGATGGAGGCGCTGTCGGACTGGGAACGCTTCCTGCACATCCGCGACCGGATCCCGGATCTGATCCAGTGCGCGCTGATGCACGAGCAGTTCGAGGCGATTCACCCCTTCCTCGACGGGAACGGCCGGATCGGCCGGCTCCTGATCACGCTCTTCCTGATCGAGCGCGGCCGGCTCTCCCAACCGCTGCTCTACCTCTCCGCCTACTTCGAGGCGCACCGGCAGGACTACTACGACCTCCTCCAGCGCGTCCGGACGCATGGGGATTGGCACGGCTGGATTCGCTTTTTCCTTGCCGGTGTCGCAGAGACGGCCCGGGAGGGCGTGCGCCGGGCCTCCCGGCTCATGGGGCTCCGGGAGCGCTTCCAGAAGCGGCTTCGGGAAAGGCCGAAGGCGCTGGCGCTGCTCGATCATCTATTCCTGAACCCGTACATGAGCGTTGCCAGGGCCGAGCGGGTGCTGAAGGTCTCCAACCCGACGGCGCGCCAGGTCGTACGGGTGCTGGAACAGAAGGGGATGCTGGAAGAAATCACCGGCCGTTCGTGGGGACGGCTCTACCTCGCCCGTCCGATCCTCGAGGCCATCGAGGGTTCTCCGGAGGCGCCCTGACGGTGCCCAGGAACAGATCGGCTCCAACCGGCGACGGCAGGCGATTGATCTCGCAGCAGTCGGTCAACGCGGTCATCAAGTCGAGAGCGTAGAGCGTAGCGGGGCGCATGCCGCCACCAGCTGCGGTGCGCGAGTTTCGACTGCAGCCTCGACGAGCCGCTCCTCTGACGTGCCCGATACATTTGTCGACCCGACCAGCGCAGTGTCACCCAAAACGAAACCCTTGGCGTGCAAGGCGCTTGCATTGTGCACCTGCACGCCTCGCTTGACGTACCGCGCGATCTCGCGAGGATCGGTGAGACCGGCGCGCACAGTCGGCTCATCGCAACGTACAACAAGGATGTCATTCGAGCGAAGCGCCAGACGTCCGCCTGCGCCCGCGCCAACGAAAGGAACGCAATCAAGCGTGGTCCTGCACGGCGTGCCAACGCGCGGATCCGGGTCCACACGTCACCTACCCGAAGAACAGGTCGCATAGATCTCTTGCGAAGATCACTGGCCGCCTAGCTAGCGCTCGCGGTTAGACGCCGGGTTGCTGCACGTCATCCCGATCGGCCTTTCCCAGGTTGCACTTCAAGCAGAGGGTCTGCAGGTTCTCGAGGACGGTCTCTCCACGTCGGGCGAACGGGACAACGTGGTCGACATGAAGCTCCACGGTGAGATCCGAGATGGGCGATCTGCCACAGAACACGCAGCGGAAGCGGTCACGCTCATAGACCTTCAGTCGAAGGCCCGCCGGAACCTCTCTGGAGGCCGCTCTCGCGTGCCGTCGAGCCGGGTTCGGCCTCGCCTTCTGTCGCCTGGTGGTCGGCTCTGGCAAAGCAGGATCAGCAGGGCCGCCTCTCGCTCGATGTTCGAGGAACCTCAGACAAGCCTGCTGCCAGCCGCCAAAGTAGCGCTTGTAGGTCTGATAGCTGATGGCGGGCTTTGCCTCTTCCCACTCGAATCTCGATGGCCGGTGGCCCAGGCCCACCCAGACCCGTTCCATCTCGGCAAACAGCTCACGGTCCGAGTAGTAGCCCTTCTGGCGCGCCTTGAGATCGATGCCCCGTCTTCTGAGCGCGTCCCGGAGGGCCTCCATGGCACTGGACCACGCACCGAAGGTTCGGACAACCGTTGAGGAGCTGAATCGCGCCTCCTTGTCGAAGTCACGCTTCCCGAACTCGACGAACTGTTGATGTTCTGCAACACGCTCGAGTGCGGCCAGAACCGCCGTCTTCGGGATCTTGTCAATTCGGGTGCGTTCGAACTGGAACGTCATGTAATGTTGGTTGTGCGTCTAACGCCAAGCTTAGACCGTCCGTCTCTTTTTCTTGACGACCCTTCTTGACCGTTTGCTCCTGGCTTTGGCGCCTGCCGTCTCGGGCTGCACCTGGTTCACCGTGGACGCGGTGAGCCCCTCTTGTTTCACGAAACGCTCGGTGAGAAATGCTTCCACGGAATGAGCAAAAGGCGCCTCCGCTCCCTTGCTCTCTTCGGCGGCAATTGTCGCCAGCAGCCGGAAGAGCTTGGCAACCTTTCGCTCGCTGAAGCCCTTGAAGTCGGCCTGCCAGCTGCCGAACTTCAGCCTAATCTGCCGGCCCGCTCGGGCGTCGATCCACGCCTTTAGAAGTTTGTAGCACGCCGCCGCCACCGCAGGACTCCCCACGATGACGATTGCCACCTCCAGCCAGGGTGGCGCAGCATACGCCCTAGAGCGGAACCGCACTACCTCGTCGCCGTTGGCGTGGACGGGCGCCCGGCGGTATTCGTTTCCATGTCTGAGGCTCACGAACGCCGATACGGGCGGCTTCTCTAGGTCCGAAAGCAGTCGCTGCAGCGCCGCCCGCCACTCTTTGTATGTGTTGTCCCAACGATGGGATGCTTCCGTAGGAGCTGGTAGTGGCGCAAGTCCAAGGACGAAGTGTCGCTCACGCACTATGAACATTGCGTTTGTGGTCTAACGCTAGATGATTACTCCGAGATTCGCATGAGCCACCGTTCGACCTGCCGCGCCAGCCTCTCCTCGAGCCACGTGCCTATGCTTCGAACCGATGAGCCCCACGCAATGTTCGCGACGGTATACAGGAAGAAGGCGACCAGCACCGCTGTGGTGAGGTACCAGTACCAAGCCTGCTTTAGTTGGGGCAGGGACCAAGGGAAGGTCAGCAGCGCGCCGGCCGTGAGGAGGGCAAGTAGAAGCGCACACATCACCCGCGAGGCCACCTTCGCGAGGTGCCTGGCTCGCGCAATGATCCTGTCGCGCCGCTCGACGTCGTGCTGCTCCAGAGTGTGAGCAGCGGCCTCCGCGGCCTGGCGCTTCAGACGCTCCTGCTCCAGCTCCTGGTACAGGTCGGCGCGGAGGCTCTCCTTCGCAACCCGAAGGACCTCTGCTACCGTCCCCTCCGTGAAGCCCGCCGCATCTCCGGCCGTAAGATCCATCAGGGTGCGCTTGGCCGTGAGCGAGTGTCGCAGGGTGAAGTATTCGTCAGGGGTAACCGCGCCTCGCTCCTGTAGGCGCGCAATCTCAGCGAGATATGCCTTCCAGAGGGTGTCTGGTGGCTGCATTGCCGCATAGGCATCGGCTAGCAGCAGCTTCTGCGGCAAGTCCGGTGCCCGCGTTGGACTCTTCAGCCACAAGAGGTTCCCGAGAGAGTAGTCGGTTATGCAGAGTGCGACAGCGCCCTCCGGCGCTTCTGCCTGGAAGAACTCCCGGGTGATCCTTGCAAGTTCGTAGTTCGTCGTGACAAATAGGGCGCCGCACGACTCCACTTCAAAAGAGTGCCTTCCGCGGCGGATTTGGGCGATCGCTGCAACACAGTCGACGTCGTGCACGCGGGCCTTCGGATTCCGATAGCCGATTCCCGCCTCGATCGCCGCCTCAAAGCCGGGTTCGTCCACTTGGAACTCCGTGATCCTGGGAGGCCGGCCATCGACCGTGATTCCTAAGGACCGAAGCTTTTCAGGCAGGCGCGCAACCATCAACTCAACGTCGGACGCCGATCTCCCGCTTTCAATAAACCACTCGATACTCGGTCCGTAGGCATCGCGAAGTTGCCCGGTGCGTAGTCGCGCGGCACAAGCGTCGAGAATGCCCCTGACCTCGTTGACGGTGATGTCGAAGCAGCGCAGGTCAGCGCCGTATTCGCGCAGAAGCCGCAGCAACTCC
>JACOUJ010000112.1 GCA_016177865.1 Candidatus Rokuibacteriota bacterium | reverse complement strand
CGAGGTTCATGACTAGAACGCATATTTAACATGAATACTATTCATTTGCAACATGTTGTGTTTGGACCTACGATTGACCTGACCACCTCCTCGCAGAACACCGCGCACCGACACCAAAAGGGGGGAAGGAATGCCGCTTGCACGCATCTCTTTGATGCAGGGAACGCCTGAGGGGTTCGGAAAGAGGGTCGGCGAAATCGTCTATCGGGCAATGGTCGATACCATCAATGTGCCGGCCCAGGATCACTTTCAGGTCATCACCGAGCACGACAAGAACCACCTGATCTACGACCCGAGTTACCTTGGTATTTCCCGAACAGACGGCGTGGTGTTCATCCAAATCACACTCAACGAAGGCCGAACCGTTGCACTCAAGAAGGCCTTCTATCAAGCCGTCGCTGAGCGTTTGAACAAGGAGCTCGGCGTTCGGATAGAGGACGTCCTCATCAACCTCGTCGAGGTCAAGAAAGAAAACTGGTCATTCGGCAATGGCGTAGCTCAATACGCAGAATAGCGCGCCGGGGACGAGGTATGGACAACCAGGATTTGCAGACCGCCTTCGCCGCTCTCTCCACCCCGCTTCTGGCAGATGCCTGCCTGCGGCTGGGCCTCACGGCGCGTGTGGCTCCCCCGGGTGTCGCCCCCCTGGCTTCGTCCTTCCATATCGCCGGCCGCGTATTGCCAGCCAGACATTACGGCAGTGTCGATATCTTCCTCGAAGCCTTCGGAACCGCGACCCCCGGCGACATCCTCGTCATCGACAATGCCGGACGAACCGATGAGGCCTGCATCGGCGATCTCATCGTGTTGGAGGCGCGAGCCAGCGCCCTGGCCGGCATCGTGGTCTGGGGCCGCCACCGCGATACGGCTGAGCTGCTCCAGATCGGCTTCCCCGTCTTCAGTTATGGCCCTTGCCCGGTCGGGCCCCAACGACTCGATCCGCGCGAGGCCGACCCCCTCTCGCGCGCTCGGTTCGGCTCCTTTACCACCGACGCCGGGGATGTGGTCTTCGCGGATGCCGACGGCGTGCTCTTCGCGCCGCGGCAAAGCGTGGAGGCGTTACTGACCGCCGCGACGACGATTTCGCAAACAGAGCGCCGCCAAGCGGACGCGATCCGCGCGGGACGAAGACTTCGAGAGCAACTTCGGTTGGCCGACTACGAGCGAAGACGTGCCGAAGACCCGACGTATGCGTTTCGCCGGCACTTGCGGGAGATCGGCGGGGCGATCGAAGAATGAAGACGCGACTCCCGCCTTGACAGCCCCCGCGAGCACGACTATGCTGACTCCTGCCTGTGGCATGCTCCCTGAGAGTTCCACGCCGATTCCCGTGACCAACCAAGGAGGGAGAGGCAATGCCGAAGCTCGTGGATCTGACCCAGCCGTGGAGCACCAACACGCCGCCGTGGCCCTATTTCCCGCTCCCCCAGGTGGAGGCCTTCCACACGTTTGCCCGGGATCGGGTCTTCAGCCTGATCCTCAAATCCGCCATGCATGTGGGCACGCACATGGATGCTCCCCTCCACCTCTGGCCGACGGGACAGGACGTGGCCCAGATCACGGTCGATCGTCTCTACGGGACCGGCATCGTGGTCGATCTCTCTCCACAGGTTCAGGACTGGACGCGGTTCACGGTGAGCATGGTCGAGAAGGCAACGCCCGAGCCGATCCGGGAGGGAGATATCGTGATCCTCCACTACGGATGGCATCGCTACAACTGGGTCTCCCCGGGAAACGACGAGGACAAATACTTCTGCCGCCACCCCGGCCCAACGCCGGAGCTCGTGGACTATCTGATCGCCAAGAAGGTCAAGTGGATCGGGACGGATGCCCCGGCCTTCGAGCACCCGTTGGATACCGCGATCCGCGACATGCGACCGGATCTCGTGGAGGAGTACGAGGAAAAAACGGGGCGTCCCATCAATGAGACGCTCCCCAAGAGGAAGATGCTCTACTCGCATCGGACCACGGCCAAGAACAATGTCCCCCTCGTCGAGAATATTGCGGGCGACATCACGCAGGTCCTGAATCGCCGGGTCACCCTGGGCGCGTTCCCCTGGCGATGGGTCAGGGGAGAGGCGGCGTTCTGCCGGGTCGTGGCCTTCCTGGAGGGATGATGATGACGGCGGCAAACGTGGCCAAGATTGATAAGACGATGGACGCCCTGGTCCTCACGGGCGTGAACGAGTTCGAGGTGCGCTCAGTGGAGGTTCCGGAGCCCGGGCGCCTGGAGGTCCTCTGCCGGGTCGAGGCGGTAGCCATCTGCGGCACCGATCCGGAGATCATCCAGGGGCACTTCCCGGGGCGCTGGCCGCGGGCTTACCCGTTCATCCCGGGGCACGAGTGGTCCGGGGTCATTGTCAAGCTCGGCGAGGCGGTGGAGGGTTTCGGCCTCAGAGTCGGAGATCGGGTGGCCGGAACATCTCACGCCGGCTGCGGGATCTGCCGGATGTGCACCACCGGCCGATACAATCTCTGCGAGAACTACGGGCGTGAGGAGATCGGCCACCGCCAGTATGGCCACTACGTGAACGGGGCCTATGCGCAGTACATCCGCTGCTCCATCAAGACCATCTTCAAGATTCCGGATGCCCTCCCCTTCGCTGAGGCGGCCCTCGTGGACCCGGCCTCGATCGCGCTCCACTCGGTCAAGCGCGGCCAGATCCAGCCCGGCGATACGGTCGCGATTGTCGGCGCGGGGCCTCTGGGTCTTCTCGCGATGCAGTGCGCCTTTGCTCTCGGGGCGGCGCGCGTGATCGTCGTTGGACACGGAGAGCGCCTGCAGAAGGTCGAGGCGTTCGGGGGCGAAGCGGTGGATAACACACAGGAGGATGGAGTCAAGGCGGTGCGGCGGCTCACGGACGGCCGCGGCGCTGATCTGACGATCGACTGCGCCGCCCGAGGCCAGACCCCACGGGAGTCGGTGGAGATGACGCGGAAGGGCGGGCGGGTGGTGCTGACCGGCGTGCCCCTCGAATCCGTGGTCCTCCCGCTCCAGCGCCTCGTCCTGGAGGAGATGGACGTCTACGGGGTCCGGGCGAACCGGGGCACCTGCGAAGAGGTCATCCCGCTGATGGCGTCTCAGCGTATCCAGGCGAGCTCCCTGATCACCCATACATTCCCCCTTCGGGAATTCCGCGTCGCGTATGACACCTTCACCAAGCGGATTGACGGGGCCCTCAAGGTGATCGTCGAGCCGAACCCTCAATGAAGGCGGTCGTCTACCCCCGTCCCAACGACTTTCAATTCACCGAAGTCCCGGACCCAGTCGCCGGGCCCGGTCACGTCCTCCTGAGGGTGCGTGCCACGACCATCTGCGGGACCGATCTCAAGATCTTCGCCGGGCAGTTCCCCGGAACGCGCTTCCCCCATGTGGCCGGGCACGAGTGGAGCGGTGAAGTGATTGCGTTGGGAGACGGGGTGCGCAGCCTCAGGCCCGGAGACCGGGTCGGGGTCGAGGTGCATGTGGGCTGCGGGAACTGTCCGCGCTGCCAGGAGGGGTTGTATACCCTGTGCGAGGCGTATGGGGATCGGAGTCGAGGGCATGCCCACATCGGCTTTACAGTGTGGGGAGGCCTGGCTCAGCTCTGCGCCGTGCCGGCGCGCGCGTGTCATCGTCTTCCTGACTCGCTCGATTTCGACGAGGGGGCCTTCACCGATAGTCTTGGAATCACCCTCGCCGCCATCGAGCGGGGGAGGCTTCGCCCCGGGGAGGGGGTCGCCATCATCGGACCCGGGGCCTTCGGGCTCCTGGCCCTCCAGGTGGCGCGCGCGCTTGGCGCCGCGCCGATCGTCCTGATCGGGACGAGGCACGAGCGGCTTCAGGTCGGGAAGCAACTGGGAGCCGACGCCGTGATAAATACCAGGGAGGAAGCGGAGCCGGTGGGCCGGGTCAAATCCCTGTTTGATGGACGCGGGCCGGATCTCACGGTCGAGTTCGCCGGGGCCGAGGAGGCCGCGGCGCTTGCGGTTCAGCTCCCGCGGCGAGGCGGCCGGGCCGTCCTGGCTGGCGCGAAGTCCCCTGGACGTCTTCTCAAGGCGGACCTGGCTACAATCGTGCGTGGCCACCTGGAAGTCATCGGCTCCCTCGCCAACCCTCAGGCGATCTCGCGGCGGGGTCTCGACCTGATGGCTCGAGGGCTCGTTCGGGTCAAGCCCCTGATCACCCACCACTTCCCTCTTGAAGCCTTCGGGCAAGCCTGGGAGACCTTCACCAGCCGCACCGGCGGCGCCTTCCGCGTCATGCTCCACCCTTAAAGACCGAGAACGGGGAGCCGCGCCGGCGAGTGCCTCCATCGTCCGCTGAGACGAGCGGACAAAGTGTCGCGGCTCCCCGTCTCCCTTACTTCGCGTTGATCGTGGTCGGCTTTCCCTCTTCTCCCATGAAGACGACCAGGATTTTGGCGGGTGTGGCGCCCTTGTTGAACGCCTGGTGCCAGCGATTGATATCTTCCATGTAGGCCTGGCCAGGCTTGTAGTCTCGGGGCTGTCCTCCATCTGCCTGAACCGTAAGAGTTCCT
>JACOUJ010000111.1 GCA_016177865.1 Candidatus Rokuibacteriota bacterium | reverse complement strand
GAGACTCAGCGGATTCCCCTGGCGCAAGACATAAAGGTCAAGGGGCTCTCGAAGTCGTTGACGCCGGAGAAGAGCTCCGAGGGAGGCGAGGGAGGTCACGGCCTGGTCGTTGAAACGAACGATTCGGTCTCCGACCTGGAGCCCGGCTTGCTTGGCAGGGCTCCGCTCCATCACGACCGCGACCACCGGGTCATCCCCCCGCTCACTCGCTGATCGCTCATCCACAAGGGCACGAACCGCGAAGCCGTATTCCGCAGCCACACGTTCGGCCACCACTTCAGTCGGCATCGACCCGATCGTAACCTGGAGGGGGCGTCGTTTTCCTTCGCGGAGCACCGTGAGGCTGGCGCTCTTCCCCACGGGGGTCTCCCCAACGAAGCGCTGGAGCGCCCGAACCTCCACGATGGGCCGGCCCTCATAGGCCACGACCAAGTCTCCCGCCTTCAGGCCGATCGTCTCGGCCGGGCCGCCTTTAAGCACATCCACAAGAAGCACGCCGTACCCTTCCCCGAGACCGTAGAGAACCGTCAACTCTTCCATCTCCTGCTCCGAGAGGTCGCGGATCCTGACGCCCAACCACCCCCACGAGGGGGAATCATTCGCCGTCGGCAGGGCAGGCTCGGCGGCCCAGGCCGCGTGGCTGGCGAGAAGGAGTATCAAAAGGGCTCGACGGATTTTCGTCACACCGGTTCTCAACGCCCGAAGAGGACTTGCTCCACATCGCCTCGCCGATTGACGAAGACACGGAGGCGAAAGAGGGAACGCCCCCTCGGGGTGTCAGAGAAGCGGAGATCTTGATACTCCACAACCTGGCGCCCGTTCTCCTGCCGGATCGTGACCACGGGGAAACGGGCGAACCAGAGGAACGTCCGCACCGACGGGAGTCTTTCAACCTCATGGACCAACCCGTTCCGCTCACCCCGCGGGATCCGCTCGAAGGTCAGAGACCCCGAGCTCCAGGGGCGGACGACGCTTCGCCCAATGACCTCTGGGGTCTCGACGAGGGCAAGCCACTCGAAGGGGCGGGCCGGTTGTGGGAGCGCAGCCATCTTCAGAGGAGAGAGCCCCTGAGCGTGGGCAGCCGTCTCGACCCGCTGAAGGGCCACGCCGTGATTGACGGCCAGCAGCGTGAAGTAGGCTATCAGGTAGACCACCCCGAGGCGGGCCACGCGTGTCCTGACAGAGGGGATGAGCCAGGCCGCGAGGAGGACGACGAGGAGGGGGATTGTCTGGAAGGGGTCGAGGATAAAGGCCAGATCCCAGGCCGGGCGCGCATTCGAGAATGGCAAGAAGAGCTGGATCCCGTACGGGGTGATGAGGTCCAGGAAGAGGTGACCCAACACAAGACCCAGATAGCTCATGCCGATCAGGGGTCCCCATCGTTTTTCCGGGCCGAGGAATCGGGCCACGAGGGCGACGCCCAGGGCAACCCCGATGCCTCCGACGAACGAATGGGTGATCCCCCGGTGAGTCTCCAGGGCGACGACGCTTCCGGCCGGACTCCAGAGGACATCGATATCGGGGGCGATGGCTCCGCCAATCATGGCGAAGCGGGCCTGGCGGCCGAAGCGCTGGGCAAAGCCCGCTTCGGCCAGAAGCGCTCCAGTGAGCCCGTGGGTCACCGGATCCATTTATTCACCAGGAGGGGTGAGCCGCATCTGCTCCCCCTCCCAACCTCCCCCATGCGTTAACCAGCACGTAAGCCTATTTCGTTTCCTTTCACGCTTCACTAGTTTAGGCGCTCTTTGGGGATGGGAGTCCCCTTGATCCCCCCGGTCACCAGGAGCAGGAGATCGAAGACGATCGAGGAGGTGATCTGGAGACGCTCCTGGAGGTCCAATGTCTCAAGGAGACGCTGGCGAACGCGCGGGTCCGGTACGGCGACAGACGCGACGCGATCGATCAGGGCCCCGGGGGCACCCATCTCGACCGCCTTATCCTGGACCCGCGCGTCTTTCCGCCCCAAGGTCTCAAGAAGGCGGAGGTAGGCAGATCGGAGACTCTCGAGCCCCGGTCCGAGCGCCGCACGCCCCGCCTGTGGCTCTTTCTCGTCGAGGACTACGGCCCGGACCACCCGATAGAGCTTCCCCGAGGGAAGTTCCTGTGCGATGCGAATGCGGCGCTTACCTCGAAGGAGGATATTGTACCGACCCTCATCGAGGCGCTCGCATTTGATGATCTCTCCGGCCCCGGCGACGGAGTGGACAGGAGCCGACCCCTCGTACCCCTGCTCCCAACCGGGCTTGAGCATCACGACCGCGAGCTGCCGGTCGCCTTTGAGACAGTCGGCGACCATCTGCCGGTAACGAGGCTCAAAGATGTGGAGGGGCAGAAGGGTGTGGGGAAAGAAAACCAGGTCAGGCAGAGGGAAGATCGGAATCTCTATTTCCACGTGGGCCAGGATCTGTGCTTCATTCCCCCAGCCAGCCTGCTAGCCGATCGTCGGCAACTGGGCGGGCATCACGTTGATCCGCGAGATCACAGCTCCTGCCAGCTTCCTGAATGCCTCCGCCTGCGACGAGTCAGGCAGCCCCAGCAGGATGGGGAGCCCCGCATCCCCACCCTTGCGCGTCTCGGGGTCGAGAGGAATCTGGCCGAGCAACGGGACCCCGAATTCGTCGGCGACCCGCTGCCCGCCCCCCTCGCCGAAGATGCTGATCTTCTCCCCGCAGTGGGGGCAAGTCAAAGCGCTCATGTTCTCCACCACACCGAGGATCGGCACGTTCATCTTTCTGAACATGGCGATGGCCTTCCGGACATCGAGGAGGGCCACATCCTGGGGCGTCGTGACGATGAGGGCACCGGAGAGAGGAATGACCTGGGAAAGGCTGAGCTGGGCGTCTCCGGTTCCGGGAGGCATGTCAAAGACCAGGTAGTCCAGCTCCCCCCAATTCACGTCCTTGAGGAACTGCTTGACCGCGGAGTCAATCATCGGTCCCCGCCAGACGATCGCCTCACCCTCGGCAACAAAAAATCCGATGGAGATGAGCTTCACTCCGTGGGTCTCCACGGGGATGATTCGGTTATCAAACATCCCCGGCCTCCCGCGCGCCCCCATCATGAGCGGGATATCCGGCCCATAGACATCCACGTCCACCAAGCCGACGGTTGCGCCGGTTTGCCGGAGGGCCAAGGAGAGGTTGACGGCAACTGTGGATTTCCCCACCCCTCCCTTTCCCGATGAGACCGCGATCGTGTGCCTCACGTCGGGGATGAAGTTCGGCGGCGGCATGTGGGGAGCCGCTTGCTGCGGCCGCGCGGCCTGAGCGCCCGTCCCCATCTTCACTTTTACCTCAGTGACGCCAGGCAGTTGCGACACCACTTTCCGCGCCCGTCTATGGAGCTCGACCTTCACGGGGGCGGGTTGTGTGCTGAAGGCGAGCGTGAACGCGACGTGTCCGCCTTGGATCACGAGATCCTGGACGAGACCCAGGCTGACGATGTCCTTGTGAACGGCGGGGTCTTCGATACTCCTCAAGGCACCAAGGATCGTCTCCTGGGTCGCGCTCGTCCTTTCTTTTTCCTTTCCAAAGAGGCTCATGGCCCTCCCTTATAGGAACATCCACTGGACTTGATCGGCGGATGAATGAACGGTCGTATTGTACTCCCTCGAATCCGAGCTTGCAATTAGAGGACAGACCTGCTAGAACATTTCGCGCTCATGCCGGTCTCTCCGAAAGAGTTTCGTGAAGCCCTGAGCCACTTCGCTAGCGGCGTCACCGTGGTCACGACGCGGAACGCGGCGGGCCAGTCCGTGGGCCTGACGGCCAGCGCCTTCACCTCCGTCTCCCTCGAGCCCCCGTGGGTCCTTGTGTGCGTGGATCGGAAGTCCGACAGTCACGATTCCCTGATTCACGCGGGATGGTTCGCGATCAACATCCTGGCGCGGGACCAGGAGGCGCTCTCGCGCCGCTTTGCGACCGCCGAAGGGGACAAGTTCGCCGGGATCCCTTACCGGACAGGCATCCATGGCCTCCCAGTCTTTGACGATGCCCTCACCGTGCTCGAGTGCCGATTAATCCACACCTACAATGGCGGTGATCACACGATCTGCGTCGGAGAGGTGGAAACCGCCCGCGTGCTGTCGGGAGAGCCTCTGCTTTATTACCGCCACCGCTACCACTCCCTGTAGTTTGTGGTCTCGCCGGAGTTCCCCGCTCGCTTCAGGCGGGGCGAGGGAGTCCTTCGACAAGAACAAAAGCGCGTAGGCTCGCCCAAAGGGGCGTAGTACAATATCGATCATGAATCGGTCCTCTCGCGAGGCGTTCCAGGCCTTCGCCAAGCTCACTCCGTACCTTCGCCCTCATTGGTCCTGGCTCATGATCGGGGCCGGGCTGGCCCTGGTGATCTCGAGCCTCGACGGGCTCATCGCCTGGCTCGTCAAGCCCGCCCTCGACGGCATCTTCGTGCGGCAGGATTACCTCATGTTGAAGCTCATCCCCTTGGCCATCTTTGTCACGTATCTCATCAAGGGGGTGGCCCATTATGCCCAGGCCTATCTCATGGCGGCCGTCGGGGAGCGGGTCATGGCCCAGGTCCGGCGCGACCTCTACGCTCACATCATCGAGATGCCGGTGGCCTTCTTTCAGGGCCGCCATTCCGCGGACCTGATGTCTCGCCTGACCATTGATACAGGCCAACTCGGTCGGGCCTCCTCCAGGGTCCTGGTTCAGGCCGTCCGTGAGGTTGCCACCATCATCGCTCTTTTGACGGTCATGTTCATCCAAGAGTGGCGTCTCACACTCCTGGCCATGATCGCATTCCCAGCGGTCGGGTTGACCATCCGAACCATCGGTCGGAAGATCCACGGGATCGGGCGACGTATCCAGGCACGGATCGCCCACCTTAACACCGTCATCCAGGAGTCCTTGACCGGCGCCAAGATCGTCAAGGCCTTCGGGCGGGAGGCCCACGAGCGCGCCCGCTTCGAGAACGTGAACCAGCGCCTTCTGGACGTCTCCTTGAAGAAGCATCGCGCGGATGAACTGACAGAACCTTTGATGGAGATCCTGGGAGCGATCGGGATCATCGCCGGGCTCTGGTACGGCGGCCATCAGGTGATTCAGGGAAACACGACCCCGGGCACCTTTTTCTCCTTCCTGGCCGCTACCATCATGCTCTACGGCCCGATCCGTAAGCTCTCGCGCCTCTCGAATGTTGTCCACCTGACCGCGGCAGCCTCGGAGCGGATCTTCGAGATCCTGGCCCTCCGGTCGGCCGTCACCGATCCGCCCCAGCCGGCGACTCTCGAGGAATTCCGGGATCGGATTGAGTTCGACCGCGTCTGGTTCCAGTACGACCCGGGCGCTGAGATGGTGCTCAAAGATGTCTCCCTCATCGTGCGAAAAGGAGAGGTGGTGGCGTTTGTGGGACTCTCCGGGGCCGGGAAATCCACGCTGGTAGATCTCATTCCGCGCTTCCACGATGTGACGCGGGGGGCGATTCGAATTGACGGTCGTGACCTCCGGGAGGTCTCTCTCGCTTCGCTCCGGGCCCAGATCGGGCTCGTGACCCAGGAGACGTTCCTCTTCGACGAGACGATCTACTATAACGTCGCCTACGGGAGACCTAACGCCACCCGGGACGAGATCGAAACCGCGGCCCGCCAGGCCTACGCCCACGACTTCATAGGGGGCCTCTCCGAAGGGTACGAGACCCCGGTCGGGGAGCGG
>JACOUJ010000110.1 GCA_016177865.1 Candidatus Rokuibacteriota bacterium | reverse complement strand
GGGCGACAATGTGGCTGGCGGTGCGGCCCTCAGCCCGGGCCACGGCGTCCACTTCCTTAGCTACCGCGGCGGGAAGACGGGTGCTGATGGTCCGACTGAGAGACATATGGCCCCTCCCTGGCAAAGCAGTCATTAATGTAAACATTGTATACGCATCGGGGGGTCGAGTCAAGGGATTGACAGCGGAGGGGAAGGGTCCGATCACCCTATCCGGAGCAGGAGTCGGAGGAGCTGGCGGACGGCGTGATTGCGCGGTTCAATCCTAAGACGGGAGAAATCGAGAATCTCGAGATCTTGTTTTTCTCAACCCGGCTCTTGCGCAGCGATCTGATCGACTTGCCGGTCGAGGCCGACCTGCGTGTTGCCGGAAAGTCATAATGGGAGGCGAGCGGGTCCCGGTCGGCTTCCTCGACGACGACCCGGGCAAGGCCCGAACCCAGATCCCACGGGGTGCCCGTGCTGGGCGGGGTCGATCGGGCAGGCGAGCTCATTCAGAAGCACGGAGTGGGTGAGGTCATCGTATCTTCGGGCAAGATTCCCAATGGGCGCTTGAAGCAGCTGTCGGAGATTTGCGAAGTCCACGGAGTCCCCGTCGTCCGCGCCTCCCTCCGCCTGGAGTAGGTCCTTAACCCCGCCCCTTCACCCACCCTCGTTTTACCCTGCCGTTCCTTCTTTGTTTCGCCTCCAGCACTCCCTCGCCGGGCGGCTCTGGGTCAGCCTCGAGCCCCGCCCGCCCGAGGGGGCCTACCTGGTCGTCATCTGGGATGATCACTGCTGGGTCCGGGCGGTCGGCTTCTGGGACGAGGCGCTTGATCGGCGCTGGGGGATCTAGCGGCGGGAGGCGGGGCGAGCGCCTGTCGCCCCAGACCTTGCCTGAGGTCACGCCGCCTGTGGGAGGCCATGGTGGGCTAAGCCTGGATCTACTTTTTATTGCCTCATCCGAATACAGTGTGCTACAGTTTTGCTTTGAAAGGAGGGATGGTGATGCCTACCCCCACCACGACGCTGCGTCTTCGCCCGGCCCTGAGGGCCCAGATCGAGCGCATCGCCAAGCGCTCCCGGCGCTCCTTCTCCGAGGCGGTGCAAGACCTGCTCGACGAGGCCTTGCGGATGCGGGAGTGCCCCGGCATCTACTTCGCCGACGAGCCGGCCGGCCGGGAGGCCAAGATCGCCGGCACCGGGCTCGGGGTCTGGGAGGTCATTCGGGATTACGTGGCCGCCGGGAAGGAGGAGGAAGCGCTCAGGGCGTCGTTTCCTTGGCTCTCCGAGGCCCAGCGGAAGGCGTGTCTTCTGTACTACAGCAAATACCCCCAGGAGATTGACGTCTTGCTCGCGGAGAACGAGGGGCTCACGGTTGAGGCGGTTCAAGCCCGTTATCCGGGTCTGGCCCGCAAGGCTTGAGGCTCTACCTCGACGAGGATCTGTCCCCGCGGATGGCCAGGATGCTGCGGCGAAGAGGGATCGATGCCGTGAGCGCCCATGAGGTCGGGAACCTCCAGTTCTCTGACCGGGAGCAGTTGGCCTACGCATCCCGAGAAGGCCGGTGTCTGGTCACCCGGAATGCTCGTCATTTCATGCTCCTCTCTCAGGAGGCCATCCGCCGGCAGGAGCCTCACGCTGGCATCATCCTCTGCCCGCCCCGCTTCCGGGGGTCGGAGATCCAACCCATCGTGGCGGTCCTGATCCGGGTGGTGAAGCGCTATCCCGAAGGGCTCGGCGAATACGATGTCCTTTTCCTCTCGTGAGAGGTTCCTCCGGAGGGGGCTTCCTGGGTCGTCATCTGGAATGACCACGGCTGGATCCGGGCGGTCGGCCGCCCGGACGGCGCCTAACGTAAGGTGCGGCTTACGGCTCACACCTAGCCGGGTTGGCGCGGGATCCTTGAGGAGAGTCTGTGGGCGTTAGGCTGGAGCGAGGGGCGATCACGATGAAGGCGCGGGCGTTTTGGAAGGCGGTCACCATGGATCGAGAGGAATTCCTCGACCAGTTCCTGGGGGTGCTCCGGGCCGGCGGCGTCCACTACTGCCTGGTGGGGGGCCAGGCGGTCAACGCCTATGCCGAACCGGTGGTGAGCCTGGGCCTCGACGTCGTGGTGGCGGCGGATCAGCTCAAGGCGCTGGAAGCAGCCCTGGCCCAGCGATTCGTCGTGGAGCGCTTCGAACATTGTATTAACGTCTCCGCCCCGGGGTCGGACCTCCGCGTCCAGATCCAGACTGATCCCCGCTATTTCGCCTTCCTCGACCATGCGACGCCCCGCGAGGTCTTGGGCCTCACCGTGCCGGTCGCCCGGCTCGAGGACGTGCTCCAGGGCAAGATCTGGGCGGCGCTCGACCCCACCCGACGCCCGAGCAAGCGCCAGAAGGATCTCGCCGACATCGCGCGGCTCTTGGAGGTCGCCCCCGAGGTTCGCGATCGGGTCCCGGCCGAGCTCCTCGCCCGGCTCATCTGATGCGGACCAGCCCGCGTCGGGCGGAGCTTCTCGCGACGCGGGTCCGGGCGGTTCTATTACGACCTGTTGGCGTCGGGGCGGGTGCCGCCCCGCCCGCTCGAGGGGGCGTACCTGGTGGTCATCTGCAGCGACCACTGCTGGATCCGGGCGGTCCACCTCGCAAGGCTGGTCTGACCCCCGCGCGACTAGACCTTGCTTAGAGCGAGCGCCCCCCCTAGCTCCGGCTACAACCTCACCGACATCTAGTGTCTTCTTCCGAGCGCGAGAAGGTTCAACCCTGTTTCCCCGCCTATCCGCCTGAGTTCCCTGGCCTTCGACCGGGACCTCGCGGGTGGCGGCAGCCGACCGAGCCCCCGGGCCGCTCGGGGCGGAGGTGAGCCATTCCTACCGCTGGCGCCGCTATCGCGGGACCTCAGGTCGTGGGAGAAGAGGCCCGGTCAGGGGGTGAGCTCCGGTATCACGAGAAAGCCTTCACGGTGTGCGGCGTCCCGGAGCCGTTGGTCAAGACAGACGAAGTGCCCTGGGGTCCCCCGACCGCGAGCCCACAGAAGGGCCGCGGCCAGCTGCAGCGAGTCTCCCGCGCGGAGCGGGTGGAGCAGCAGCACCCGAGCGGCACCCTCTCTGACGTCCCTGCCGGGTTGGATCTCGGTCCACGCCGCCGCCAGCCGTGTCAGGACATGCCTGGCCTGGTCTTCGTCGGCTCGTGTGAGGATCCCATCGGTTCGCAGGCGCGCGAAGGCCGAGTAGCACTCCACGGGAGTACCCCACCAGGCCACGATCGCGGGGTCTTCCTCTGTGACTTTTCGGAGTCGGGCGGTCCGGGGTTCGTTCAGGCAGAGCGGGATGAGAGCGGAGGCGTCCCAGAACCTCATCGCCCCTCCGCCCGTTCTTCGATCAGCGCCTTCACGCCTGCCCCGCGCCGATCCATGGGCCGTGGCATCTTCCAGAACCCCTTCGGGAGGCGGTCCGCGCCGGGGCGGGCGAGGCCGGCGCGGGCGAGCTCCACGAGGTGGGGCGAGGTCGCTGAGTCGTCGGGGGTGAGGGGCGTGATCTTGGCGATTGGTTTCCCTCGCTCGGTCACGATGACCTCCTCACCGGCCTTGACCCGGCTCAAGTATTTGCTGAGCGTCGCTTTGAGCTTTGAGACAGTGGCAGTCTGCATATCAGACCCCCATAGTCATTTTGATATGACCATTATAGTCATTAAAATAAAGACCGTCAATATCCTGCGTTTCCCCCCCCTTTAATCGGTCTTCTTCCTCCTGAAGCCTTCGGTATCTCTCCATGAGCCTGGCGCCGTCGGCTTCCCGAGCCCGGCCTGATTGGAAACGCCCTGCCGCGCCCTCGCCTCTTATCGACCACCCCCAGAGAGGGAATGGATTGACGCCAGCGTGAAGGGCTCTTACGATGGGGTCGCCCGAGTTCAGGGAAGGGGAGGGACCACGATGAAGCTCGCCGTCCAGGTCTGCATGGGGCTTGCCGTGATCGCGATCGTCCTCGGAGTCCTGCTGCTCTGGGGGGTCCCCCTGGGCTTCTGGGGGCTCCGGCCGGGGGGGTACATCCAGGGCGCGCAGGCCCTCGCGCTGCTGGCCATTGGGTTCTACTGCCTCGGGCGTCTCGACCAACGGTAGGAATAGGCAGATAGGGCGAGAACCCACTCGCCCGGCCAAGGGGGTGAGGGGCTCGGCGGGAGGGCGGGAGATTCTCTATGCAGAAGTCGATAGCCATGGTGAGCATAAGCGTGATGGCGCTGGCCCTGCTGGTGCTGGCCGTTGGGGTCGCTTGGGCTCAGCGGTACGTCCCACAGCCCACCCCGGACTCCCTGATCCTGATGCCCTGGCCCCGCCAGATGACGCTCGAGGAGGGCAAATATCGCCTGACGACCGATTTTTCGGTGAGCGTCACCGGAAACCCCGCGCCGCGGCTGGATGGGGGGGCGACCTGGTTTCTGCGCCAGCTTCAGGAGATGACGGGCCTCTTCCTGAAGCAGGCCCGCGTGACGGCGAAGGACGCCAGCCGGGTGTCGTCGCTGCGGATCCGGGTCAACCGGCCCGGAAACGTGCGGCTGGGCGAAGATGAGTCCTATGCGCTTCAGGTGACCCCTCGGGAGATCACTCTGCGCGCGGAAACCGATCTTGGGGCCTTGCATGGCCTGCAGACCTTGCTCCAGCTCGTG
>JACOUJ010000109.1 GCA_016177865.1 Candidatus Rokuibacteriota bacterium | reverse complement strand
GCGGAGCGGAGCAACCGCATGGCCATGTCCAGCGTCAACTCGGGGTCTTTACCCTTCAGATCGCGACGCGTTTGCGTGACATACAGATGCGCCAACGCCACCAGGCTCATGTGATGGTGCCAGCTCGTCCACGAGCGGGCCGTGTTCGCGCCGCTCTGGGACTTCGCGTTCCTCCACGGCGTCGGTTCGCGCGTCGAGGAGTCCGGGCTGGGACTCCTCGGCGGGTATGGCTTCTCCGCGCCGTACGAGGACGTGAAGCTCCGGGGCAAGTGGACACTGGTCCGGATGAGCGGGAAGGACAAGGAATGGCTCCTCCTGAAAAAGGCCGATGGCTTCGTTCACGAAGAGGAGCTGACCCTCCGCTTCCCCGAGTCCGTCTTCTCGGGATTGACTGTTGAAGAGCTTCGGGACTCGCCTGCCAAACTCTCGGCCCTCCGTTCCCGTCTCGAATCCCTCAAGGCTCCGCGCGGCGAGGTCTCGGCCAAGGATCAGCCCTTCATGTTGGCCTCCCTGGAGGCGCAGCCCTTCTCCGGGAAGGAGTGGCTCTTCGAAATCAAATATGACGGGGTTCGCGTCCTCGCCTCCCGCAGGGACGACAAGGTTGCACTCTACGGGCGAAGCGGTCAGATCGTCACGATGCGCTACCCAGAGGTCGTCCGTGGCCTGCGCGCGCTCCCGGTGGACCGGTTCGTTCTCGACGGCGAAGTTGTCGCGCTTGACGAGGGTGGCCGGCCCAGCTTCCAGCGGCTTCAGGCCCGCATGCACCTGACGAACCCCCACGACATCGAGCGATCGAAGGCCACGGTCCCGGTTACCGGGATCTTCTTCGACTGCCTGGAGGTGAACGGGCAAGACCTCCGACGATTGCCGCTCGTGGAGCGGAAGGAGTGTCTCAGGCTCCTCCTCCCCGCCCGAGGCGTCATCCGCTACGGCGACCATGTCATCGAGCACGGCCACGCCTTTTTTGACGCCGCCTCGGCCGAGCGGCTGGAAGGGATCGTAGCGAAAAAGATCGAGAGCCGGTACGTCGGCGGGCGGTCCCGGGAATGGCTCAAAGTGAAGTGCCAACGACGACAGGAGTTCGTCATTGGGGGCTACACCGAGCCCCAGGGCTCCCGTGGGTACTTTGGCGCTCTCCACCTGGGGCTCTACGATCGGGACCGGCTGGTCTACGTCTCAAAGGTCGGCACGGGGTTTGATGCGAAGATGCTCAAAGCAGTGTGGGCGAAGCTCGTCCCCCTGGCCCGAGCCACCTCTCCCTTTGACGTGGGCACTCCGACCGGCCGAGGCCACCACTGGGTGGAGCCAAAGCTCGTCTGCGAGGTGCGCTTCACGGAATGGACCCAGGACGGCGGGATTCGCCATCCGGCCTTCCTCGGGCTTCGGGACGACAAGAAGCCGGAAGAATGCCGTCGGGAGCCGGATGCGGAGATTGGCGCGCCCCAACCCGAGCGTCCTCGGCCTCAGCCGACCGGTCCTCAGGTCAAGCTCACAAACCTGACAAAAATCTTCTGGCCGTCGGAGCGCTACACGAAGGGGGATCTGATAGCCTACTACGAGGCCGTGGCACCATTCCTTCTTCCCCACCTCAAGGACCGGCCCCTGGTGCTGACCCGCTACCCCGACGGGATCTCGGGGAAATCATTCTTCCAGAAGGATGCCCCGGAGTTCGTCCCGGCCTGGGTGCGCACTGAACGGATCTATTCCAAGGATGCGGATCGCGAGATCGACTACTTCATTGTGAACGATGTGGACACCCTTCGTTATGTGGCCAACATGGGGACGATCCCGCTCCATCTCTGGAGCACGCGTCTCGGCTCTCTCGATCGCCCTGACTGGCTGATCCTTGACCTTGATCCCAAGGGCGCCCCATTTAGCCACGTGGTGAGGGTTGCCCGCTCGCTGCACAGGATCCTCGAGGAGCTTGAGCTGCCCAGCTTCATCAAGACCTCGGGAGCCACCGGGCTCCACATCTTGATGCCGTTGGGCGCCCGTTACGGCCACGAGGAGGCGCGGACCTTCGCGAGGCTTCTGGCGATGTTGGGGGTAGACGCTGAGCCGGAGCGCGCCACCGTAGCGCGACCGCTTGGGGCGCGCGGCGGGAAAGTCTACATCGACTTCGGCCAGAACGGCCACGGCCGCACCATCGTCGCGCCGCTCTCGGTCCGTCCGTTACCCGGTGCGCCCGTCTCCTGTCCGCTCCGCTGGAACGAAGTGACCGCGCGACTCGACCCGAAGCGTTTCACGATCAAGACCGCCCCGGCACGACTCGAGAAGCTCGGCGACCCTCTGGCCCCGGTCCTTCGGGGCGCGGTCGACATGGCGAAGGCCCTCGCGCGCATCCAGCGCCGCCTCGCCGCGACGCGCCCCCATCGCTAGAAATTGGGTAGCAAACTACGCCCCGAAGTTTGCCACCGATCTCCCTAGATCAGTAAGTTCCGAGGACGCTTTGGACTGACGGCGAACAGCCTCAACTTCCGGGGGTAGTAGTCGCTCTTCCACGATCCTTGATCACGCTAACGGGTCACAGGGCGCCACGGTGGATGGCCCTGTGCGCGGCCAAAGATCCACTGTGGCAGGACTTCCACCGGCGGACGAAAGAGACCAGGGAGCGAGCTCGGGAGTGCGGGGGTTGTACCAGTAAGCAGCCAAGCCATGACCGCCGCCCACGCACTCACATCGCAGACCGAGATCTGGATGTTCGGCGGGTTCTGCACCGTCCCGAACATGACATCGTCGGAGGCCGCCGGCCCCTCGGCATGGAGCAACCCCAGCGCATGGCCGATCTCTTGAAGGGCGATGCTCCGCACGGTGTCCGCGGAGTTTGGCAGGCCGAAGGCTTTCCCCGAGATGTTGACCTTGCAACTGCGGAAGAAGCCCGAGGCGTCCGTCAGGCACAGGGCCTGCCCTTGCACCATCCCTCCGCCGGTCTTGGGCCGGACGACAATGTCAGCCGGCGTCCCCGCCGGGACAAGCCAAAGGAACGGGAACGGCGCGCCGGTGCCCGTGGTAATCGCGTGGTTCCAGTCGTCAATGGCCTGGGTGATCGCGGTGAGTGCCTGTGCCGTGACTCCCTTGCTGGTTTGGATTACAATGGTCACCGGACTGTGGTCCCAGCTCGGCCCCCACAATGGGATTGTCTCGGGAGCGATGTTGGCGAGGCCGTAGTGAAAGTCCGGTTCATCGTGTGCCCACGCGACGCCCGTACTCGCCACGGCAACCAAGATGAGAGCGCCAATTCCGATCCACCTCACGGGTCCATTTATGGAGAACATCCTCATTCCCTCCTCGCGACACCCGCCCATTCGGCAAGGCGTAGCACCAACACTAAACCACGGAAATCCCAGCCGTCAAGTGTCGGTTTTCAGAAGGTACGGACCCCTTCCGCCTGAGTTTTTCAGAACCATTCCCCCAGGACCTGAGGGTTTTTCAAAAAATCTTGACAAAGACTTCTCACATGAAAACCCGATGCTCGGGTCCAAAACCCCCCGAGATCGGTCTGATCTCGGGATTTCCTGGTGCGGTCCACACATCTTCTGGAAAAGTCGAAAACTCGTTTGAGGGAGGCAAACCGAAGTCAATAAACAGCAGCTGCTCAGGGTAGCGCAGCAATGATCTTCCGGTATTCATCCTCTGTATACGCGCGAAGGGTCTCGGTTCGGACGAAACCTCTCGACGCCTGTGCGAGAGCAGCCTTGGTTGCTGTCTCATCATTCGGCGCGTCCGCGACCACCACCGCGTCGTACTGGCCCGTCACCAGGTAGAACTCCTTCAAGTTCACACCCATGGCCCGAAAAGCTTCTTTGGCCGCGTCTAGCCGCTTGGGGCTGTCCTTGATCTTCTCGATGCCTTGCTGGGTATAGCGGAGCAGGATGATATACGTGGGCATGGAACCTCCCTCCTTCCGTGTCTCCGGTGCCTCCCCCAAAGCACTGGCTCATCGATCCAAAGGCTGTACAT
>JACOUJ010000108.1 GCA_016177865.1 Candidatus Rokuibacteriota bacterium | reverse complement strand
CGGGAACATCGTCATGAGCCTGTCCACAAGGTCTCGGAACCAGGGGACGTGAGTCACCTGGACGCCCAGCAGGGCAAAGAGGGCCGACACCGCCAGCCCGCCGAGGGCGGCGGAGAGATAGAGGGCAAGCCCCAGCCGCCAGCCCCGGGGGCTCCCGTAGTGGCGAAGGAGTGCGCGGACCGTCAGTGGGTTGAGCAGGCCCATGAGCACGAAGCTGATGAGCCCTGGGTAGGCGAGGGTCCAGGTCTTCCAGATGCTGGAGGCCACGATGAGATTTCCACCGGGGGCCAGGAACAGGACCACCGAGAGCAGGGGCGCCAGGAACGAGCCGGCGAGGGCTGCCCCCAGGGTCTCGTCCCCCATCCACTTCGGGAAGAACCACTGCCCCCCGGTGTCGATGGCCAGGACCAGCGCCCCCACGATCAGCCCGCCCACCAGCGACGGGCCGACGTTGCGCACAAAGCGGCCCACGTCCCGCACGGCCTTCCCCCACCCCCTGGCGGATCCAATGAGTGCCCGCCAGGTCTCGGGGAGCGGGAGGGCGATCTCCGGTGCGGGGTTAGGCTTGCGCTCGCCCCCTGGCATCCGAGCAGGTGCGAGGAGCCGCAGGAGACCGAGCATCACCAGCCCCCCCAGGAACACACCGAGGGCGAACTCGAGGCCGATGAGGATGGTGAAGAGGACCAGACTGTACAGCCCCAAATTCTGGCTGGCGACCAAATACGCCAGAACCGTGGGCTCCGGGAGGCCCTGGCGCCACAGGGCCCGGGCGGTCTTGAGGGAGGTCCGCCGCCCCGCGCCACTCGTCATCCCCCAGCCGATTGCGGCCCAGAAGGCTCGCGCGCCGCGGCGTTGCCTAAGGGTGATCCCTTCGAGCACCGGGCGATACCGGACGCTGAGGAAGGCCGCGACGAGAAAGCCCGGGATCCAGACCCAGTAGAACATGACCACGACATGCTGGACGTAGAGCCACGCCCACGTCGCGGCGTCCAGGATCACGGCTGGCATCCGCCGCCCCTCCTACTGCCCCATCCCCTTCATCCCGGGCATCTCTTTCATGCCGGCTCTGGCTGACGCGATGACCAGCCGGGGCGGGGTCTCCTCGAACCGCACTTCTGCGACGACGGGGATCGCCTTCCCGGCCTCCTTCTTCAACGGGGCCAGCTCGGGGCTGTCGGCCACAGGGAGAGCCTGGTTCGTGCCGCTCACGGTAAAAGTGATTCGCCCATCCGGCCCGACGTTCAAGGTCCCCGTGGCCCAGATGGTGATCTTTCCGGCCCTGAACCCCGCCTTGTCCACGGCGTCGGCGAGGGCGCGAAAATCGATCGGCCTCCCGGGCTTGAAGGTGAGCGTCGAGGTCTGCGTACCCAGCTCCGTCTTCACGTCTCGGACGACATCCAGCCGTCCCAGGGATTTGCTCACCCCGTACGTTCAGAGGCTGCACTGCATGCCGCCCAGGATATCGATGACCGCCTTCTCCACCTCGGCCACCGCCGGGGTAGGCGCGGCGAGCGCCGCGAAAGCAAGGGCAGCGACGATGGCTACGAGTGTTCGCATCGCTGTCTCCTTTCCGTTCCCGGGCCACCCCCGGGGGCTAAAAGAGGTATCGCAGGCCCACCACCACGCTCCAGTCGGGGGCGAGCTGGCGGCCGTTGAGGTCCCGGAGGATCGGGATCTGGACCCCCGCCTCCAGGATGAGCGGCGGGATGGGCAGGTACTGGATCCCCGGCGACAGGAAGAGCAGGTGACCGCCGGAGTCCCTGACTGTCCGGCCTGCCTGCTCCGCCCTCTCGGCGAGGACCCCGTTCAGCTCCAGGATCAGGAACATGTTGCGCCCCGGCAGGAGGACGTAGTCCGCCGACAGGTCGTAGTGGAGCTGGTTGCCGGCGCGGAAGTCCTGACTGCCCTCCGAGTTGAGCTTCCCCTGGACGTCGGCGTAGAAGCTCAACCGGTTCATGTTGTGGAAGCCCGCGAGCCCGACGATCCCGTCCACCGACCCCGAGCCGAGCTGGAGGCTCGGGGGCAGCCGGGTCTCCGTCCCCCCCGTCAGGCGCGGAAGATCGGAGTCGTCGATGTCTGTGGCGCCCGTGGGGAGCTTGAGGCCGCCGAGGAACGAGAACTGCGTGGTGCCGCGCTCGACGTCCCTCCGGAAGAACCGGTAGGCCCCCACCAGCGTCAGATCTCCGAGCCCGTCGGCCGAGAGCGTGCGGCGCCCTCCTGCGGGGTCGTCGAAGCGGAGCCGCCGCTCCACGATGTGCAGGGTCGCACCTACTGTCAGATCCCGGGTGGCGCCGTAGACGAGGGTGAAATCCTCCTCAAAGGTCATGACAGACTGATCCCGGGGGTCCGAGACGGTCTCCGTCCCTTCCTTGAGGGTCGCCTCCCGGGTCACCCGGAGCCGGAACGAACCCAGCGTGAACCCGCCGAAGAGCGTTCGGGCGTTCGGCGCGTTAATCGGGAACGCCGAGGCCGCGCTCGGCCCCGCCACCCAGTCCAGAGCCAGGAGCCCGAGGAGCAGGAGCGCGAGTGGCCTCCCGAGGCCTCCGTGTCTCCTGCCCCATCTCGCATGGGGATTCCCCCTTCTCCTCCGGCCAAGCCTTGTGGTTGGGAACTGGAGCCGGCTCATGGCTGCCGGCTCGCAAGCACCTCCACGGTGTCCCCCAGGACCCGACGCAGCTCCTTGGCCACCTGCTCGACGGCGGCAGGGGAAGCCGGGGTCAGGTACATCCCGCTGAGCCGGCCCGGCTGGTTCAAAAGCTTCTGCGCTGTCGGCAGGAGCACGAGCACCTGGTCGTCCGTCTTGGGATCGCCCGTCGCGTAGATCCCGACGATGGCGAAGCCCTGGCCGCCGACGATGATCGGGGGAAAGTGATCCTTCGTGAGCATCGCCGGGATGCTCAGGCCCAGGGCGGTCTTGTTCTTCTGCGAAAACGTCTTCCCGACGACCATGGCTTCCGGAGCATCGCCCCGCTCGAAGCCGCGCCCCTGGACGATCGCGGCGGCTACCAGCTCGCCGCCCCACCGGAGATACAGGACCGGCACGGGCTCGACGCCGATGACCCGCACGCCATCCGCGGTCTTCCCTTCCAGAACGCTCTGAACCTGGGCGACGTTCGGGATCCGGCGAACCTGCTCCCACACTTTCTCCGGCAGGAGCCCGCCGTCCCGCGCCCGCACCTGGATGATGGGGCCCTTCGAAGGCGCCTGACCGGGCCTGGCCTGCCCGAAACTGAGCCATGGGGCCAACGTCAGGGCGAGTGTCGAGGCGAGCAGGAAACGGATCGCCTTCCCGGTGAGCATGTAAGGTAGATCTTCTGGCCGTACTCGGTATCCAGATTCCCGGTGGGCTCGTCGGCCAAGATGAGTGGGGGATCGTTGGCCAGGGCCCGGGCGATCGCCACCCGTTGCTGTTCGCCGCCGCTCAACTCGCCCGGCCGGTGGGTGAGCCGGTGGCCGAGGCCCACCTGGTCGAGCAGGTGCTTGGCCCTTCGGAGGCGCTCCTCCTTCGGCACCTGATTGAACTCCATCGGGAGCGTGACGTTCTCCAGGGCCGTGAGGTTCGGGATCAAATTGAAGGTCTGGAAGACGAAGCCGACGGTTTGACGCCGGAAGCGTGTGAGCGCCTTCTCCGGTAGCCCGTTGAGGGCCTGGCCCGCGACAATGACCTCGCCCCGGGTCGGTCGATCCATCGCGCCGATGAGGTGAAGGAGCGTAGACTTCCCGCTCCCGCTGGGGCCGATGATCGCGACCATGCCGGTCCCGTCGATGACAAGGTCAACCCCGTCGAGGGCCTTCACCACCTCACTTCCCCGCTGATAGTACTTGGCCAGGTCCTTGAGCCGGACGACAGGCTTCGTCTCACTCATGTTTCATCGCCTCCACAGGGGAGAGCCGCGTGACCTGCCAGACCCCGTAGCCACTTCCCACCGAGGCCACGAACATCGCGATCAGCAGGACGAGGCCGACCGTTGAAGGGCCGACGCCGGAGCTGATCCCACCCAGGCTCTCAAACAGGGTGTCCTTGTATTGCGCGGGAAGGAAGGGGCCGACGCTCAGGGCGAACAAGCGTCCAGCGACGGCCCCGCCGAGAGCCCGAAAGAGCAACATCCCCAAAAGGCCGCCAGCGACGCTGAGGGCCATGGCCTCCGCAAGGAACTGGACCACGATCCCCCCGTCCGAGGCCCCGATGGCCTTGAGGGTGCCGATCTCTCGGGCCCGCTCGCGGACCGTCACGAGCATGACGAAGAAGACCACGACCACCATCAACGCCACGGCAAAGAGGCTCACCGCGCCCGCGATGCGATCGACCGTCCTGGTAGTTGTGCTCGCGAACGTGGCGGCACCCTTGGGGGCGATGACGTCAGCACCATCGCCGAGGGCCTCTCGGATCTTCCGCTCCACGAACGCGACGTGGTCCACAGAATCTGCGGTCACGAACAGCCAGGAGAACCCTCTTTCCACCCCGTAGATGCGGCGAAAGGTCTCGACGGGCATGAAGAGCTGGAGGTCCCCGAAGACATAGCCGCTGGCGTAGATGCCGATGATTTTCAGTTCGTGCTTCGGTCGGTTGAGGGGGAAGATCACAGGGTTCGACCGCGTCGGATCGACCACGAACCTGGCGTTGGCGAGGTTCTCGGGGGTGATCCCGGCCCACCGGGCGTAGCCCTGGCCAATGAGGCCCACGTCTTGTCCGGCATCCTCGGGCGTGAAGTCGTGCCCGGCGATGATCCGGGGGTTCCCGGCCTCCCCATGGGACTCCAGGCGTTTCGCGTCACCCACGTTCAGGCCCATGTGCATGGCGAAGTTATGGCCCTCAGTCGGGCTCATGGCCAGGAGGTAGGGCTCAACCTTCACGACGTGTTCGATTCCCCTGACCTTCTCCAGCGCGTCGTGGGGGAGCAGGCGATAGCTGCCCAGCATGTTGACATGGCCCAGAGATCCCTTCGCGCGGAGCTGGAGGTTTGTATCCACACCCTGTTTGAGGGCCTCCGTCTGGGCCCGGACCGCCGCGCCGATTGCCTGGAAGGCCATGAGGAGGAAGAACGGGAATCCGATTAACAGTGCGACGACCATGAGCCGAAGCTTGTTCCTCAGAAGGTTGCGTATTCCGAGGGCGATCATTCGCATCGTGAGCCTCCCTCAGGCCTTCCCCATGGCCTCGACCGGGCTCAGCCGGAGTCCCTTCATGATGGGGTACAAACTGCCGATGACCCCGAACAGGAGAGAGCTCACCAGGATCAGCAGGAACACGCCCCGGTCCACCTCGAGGGCCAGGCCCAAGGTCCGGCGGAGGAACGGCCTTGACAGGTAGGCCAAGGGGAGCGCCCCCGCCCCGGCCATCAGGGTGAGGGTGAACACCTCGGCCAGGAACTGGCCCACGACCTCGGCGTTTGACGCCCCGATGGCCTTGAGGGTCCCGATCTCGCGGATCCGTTCTTTCGTGATCAAGACCATGACGAAGGCAACCAAAACCCCGCCGACGGCGAACAGCATGATCGACCCGAAAGTGCTGGTCGCCGCGATCCCGCCCAGCGTCGTCCGGGCGGTGGAGACCGCCTCGGGGGTCGTCACCACGTCCGCCTCCGGGATGGCCTTCAGCTCCTCGACGACCTTCTCCACATGGGCCACCGAGTCGACGTTCACAAAAATCTTGCCGAGCTTCTTCCCGGGATGAAAGGTCTCCCTGAACGCGGCCAACGGGATGAAGACATGGTTATCGCCGAAATCGTTCTCCGTCGTGTACACCCCGACCACCCGGAATGGCTTGCCGCTCAGGGAGACCTCTCTGCCTGCCAGCGCTGTCTCGGTCGGCTCGGCGAGGCCCAGTCGCTGTTTCGCGTAGAGTTTGCCGACGACCGCCACCGGTTTCCCGTCGTCCTCCTCCCGCAGGGCGCGGCCGGCGATCAGCTGGGCATTCTCGTAGTCGATCTCTCCAATGGCCCGCATCGCTGAGCCGGGCCGCATCCCGATGATCATCGCGTAGGCGTTCTCCTTACTTGGGTCGATCTGGGGAGTATAGATGTACTCTTCGATCTTGACGATGTGACGGGCGCGGGGGATCCGCTTAACCTTCTCGATGGTGTCAACGGAGAAGTCCTCCTCGCCAATCGGCTTGTCGCCACCGAACCCCCCCGTGCCAAAGGCCCCCGCCTCCCGCAGCTCGATGAGCGTGCGGACCCTGGCCTCCAGTCGCCCGAGCTGCTGCCGGCTCAGAAAGGCCGCCTGGACCATGAGGGCGAGGAGGCCCACGACGAGGGCCAGCAGGCAGACCGCGACGGCCGTCCTGACCACATTCCTGAATGGATTTCGTAAGCCACGCCGGAACGCGCCCATCACTTCCTCCTCATGGTGTGAGATGGATCAGGATGTGGAGGTGACCGAGAATAACGCCGCCCACCAGCGCCACCGTCGCGAGGGCGAGACCAATCCACCGCCTCACTGAAAAGACAAGGGCCAGGAGCAGGAGGCCGAAGGCAATGAATTTGACCGCGGTCACGGTGAGGTAGGCGCCTCCATACTCCATCACGGCGAGCTCCTCGAGCCGACCCGGGACGTTATACCAAAGATTGTAGAAGCCCGTGGCGATCAGGGCCCCAAGGGCCGTGTGGATAAGGAACGACCATCGCTTCAGGCCCCAATCGTCTCCGCTCACCCCCCTTGGGTGCGCGATCGGTCCTTCCAAGAGGATTTTGAGGGCGAGACCCGCTATGAGCCCGACGCTTGCTAGGACGTGGAGAGCAAGGACGCTGATGTTCGCCAGGGTGAGGGACAAGGGCTGGTAAAAGTCCAATCCTCGAAACTGGATCGAGGGCTGCCCCGGATCCCGAGGTGGAGGTTGAGCCTCGATGCCGTCCGCGAATTTCACTTTCCCCGTGACCGGCCCGGTCACCCGGGCTTCGAGTAGCCAATAGCCGGGCGCGGAAAAATCGACCTTAACAACATAGGCGCCAGGCTCAGTCTGTTGAATGGCTCGAAAGGACCGCCCGCCCCTTCCCGAAGTGAATTCCCTCCGGGCCTCCACCTCGACAGCAGCTCCCATGATCGGCTTGCCGCTCGTGGCATCCGCGAGCCGAAAGGTATACCGGCGCTCCAGTGGTCCAAGCCTTTGGGTGGAAAGACTCACGCTCGCCGTGCCCGTCATCCGCCCATGAGCCCAAAGCTGGCCGGGCTCCACGAAGAGACAGAGCGCCCCAATACTCACCATGAGAAGTCGCTGCATGCCCCCCGCCCTGAACTCGCCCTCAGAACATATAGTGGAGAAAGAGGAAGAACGTCTCGCTCGATGTCGGACGAAGAACCATTTCATGCTCTGCCATAAGCCGGATATTGGGAATCCCGAAGGGGTAGTAATTGACCCCGAACCTGTAAATCTCCCGGTTCGGCCTGTTGAAGAGGGTGGGATCAGCAAACCTGAGGGTTTCATACTGGAATTTGGGCTCCAGCCAAGCCTCCCTCACGTAAATGGGAGCCGCTTGCAAGAACGGGAGGTACCGGTGTAAGGGAAAGGCATAGCCGGATGTGACAAAAAACGAGCTGGAGTCGAAGTCCCTTTTTCCATCCGCAAGCGCCTGGCCGTACTGCCAATAGGTGTACAGACCTCTCCCCACGATGGCCTGGCCTATGTTCCAGGTATTCTCCCGGACCCTCTCTTTTAACTCCGCGGTCACGCTTTTCTCGAACTCCCCGGAGGCCCACCCGACCTTGAAGAAAGTATTCCAGGGGGAGTTATTCAGGTCCGTTTGCGCGGGTAAGGGGAGCGGCCATTTCCCCGTGGCAAACCAGACTAGTCTCCCTTCAAAGAGGAGGTCGTTATCGTCATTCCCTAAACGATTCGTATTAATCCCATTGCCGTTGACCAGAGCTTGTTCATAGAGCAGCCGGCCCTCAAAAGGTGTAAACACAAGATTCACACCACGGTCCCTGGCCTTGGCCTGGACCGGACCCGAGGCTCTCGGCTCAGCGAGAAAGAGCGCCGTTCTGGCGCTGACAGCCGGCCTGTTGAGCGGGACTCTCAATTGGCCGACAATGAGTTTAAGCTCTTTGCTCAAGTCCACGGTCCCAATCGCATCATTCAGCCGCACTTGTTCTCCTGGCTCGGAGAAGCTGCCTTCGATGAAAAAGCTGGTGCCTGGGAAAGCGCTCCCTTCTACGCTCAGCTGCGCTTCCCTGACGAGGAATTCACTCCTCGACTCCTCACCCGCGTTTTCCAGTCGCCGGATCCATCCCCCCTGCACCAACCCTTTCAAAGTCACCGGAGGTAGGCGCCTGGCTGCTTCCTCTCGTTCCTCCTTCGCTTTCTCTTGTGACACCTGCTCGATCTGCTTCTTTGGCTCTTTTTTCTTTAATTCCTCCGCCCGCTTTAACTCTTCTGCCCGCCGTAGGGCGTTTTGCAACTCTTCAGCCCTCTTTATGAGTTCCTTCAACTCTTCGGTCTTCTTCTGTATCTGTTCATTCAGCTCCTTAATCGCGTCGGTAGCATCCTGGGCTTCAGCAGAACCCTCGACCAGCAGCCCGACGATGGCGAAGAGCAAGAGCGACCCGCCGAAGCATTGCCTCCAGGTGCGGGAGCGCGGCGGCCTCAAACTTCGCCCGGCAAAAACTGCACGTTGTTCCCTCATCGCTCATCTCCTCTCAGCAGAACCGGCCTCACGCTCCAGGCACCCGCCAGTTCAGGTCGGCCTCGGCATGTTGATGAGCATCCTGGGCGCTCGGCGGAACGCCGCCCAGCTCGGTCAGCGCAAGTTCAGCGGCCGTGGCTCGCTCCCCCACGCCATTACTCCCGTTGTTGATTGGTTGACACTTTCGCCATACATATCGTTTGGGGGCCGCGAAAAGTTCACGGCACCTCGCGTGAGCCCGCCACGAAGCTAGCGCCCGCGACGGCGGTCCGGATCTCGCTTTCGCTGAGCCGACCGGGGTCGGACGTGACCGTAACCTCCTTCCGGTTCGGATCCCCTCGGCCGTCCGAACCCCGGGTGCTTGCTCAAGGTCGCGCGAATCGTCCCAACGCACCCCTCGCACCTGATCGTGGGGACGTTCGGCTAGAGCTTTCTCATGCGTCAATCCTCGTCTCCGGGCTCGACGACCATCAAACCGGAAGCCCGCTCAGCCAGAGACCTGCACCGTCCGCCTTCTCCCGTTGGGCCTCAGGGGGAGCCGAGACGGGCCCGAAAGCCCGCGGCCTCCAGCGCCGCGATGAGATCACGAGGGCTCACCACCCAGCCTTCGTACTCCACGAAGACCTCCCCGTCCCTGGGGTCGACCATGACGCCTCTGACCCCCTCGATGGCCATCAGGACACGCTCCACCTTCTGGATGGCCTGGCGGTCGGCGAGCCCCTCGACGTAGAGGGGCGGCCGGGGGGCCGCGGTCACCGACAGCAGGGACGCCTGAAACCCGAGCCGATCGATGGCGGCGGCGAGCCGCTCAGGCGTCTGCCTGGCGTCGTCGTAGAGGACCTTCGCCGCCTTCGCCTCCAAGCGCACGTCGGCCCGCTTTACCCCCGGCAGCTTCTCCAGGGCCGTCGCGATCGAGAGCGGACAGGCGGGGCAGACCATCCCCTTCACCGAGAAGACGGCGAGCGCGAGGTCGGCCCGGGCGGGCTGGGGGGTGGCGAGGGCGAGGAGCGTGACCAGCAGCAGCATGCGGACTCCCATGGTGGCCCTCCAGATGGCCGTGGGGGCGTCACATCCCCGCGGCGACATAGTAGTAACCGAGGTAGAGACCTGCCAGGACGAGGACGAGGCCGCTGGCGCGCTTGATCCACACGGTAGACACGGAAAGGCGTCGCAGCAGGCTCGCCTTGGCGAGCCCGACCAGGAGGCTCGTCAGGAGCATCATGAGGGCCATCGCCGAGGCGAAGCTCATGAAGGTCAGCAGCGCCGCGCC
>JACOUJ010000107.1 GCA_016177865.1 Candidatus Rokuibacteriota bacterium | reverse complement strand
GGCTCTGGCTCGGGTCGTGGTCGCCGAGGAGAGCTTCGAGGGTGTTATCCAATATGCGGACCAGGTCGAGGCCATCCTCACAAGGAGCCGCCCGGCGCTGGACGAAGAACTCATGGTGGCCTGCCCTCGCCTCAGATGTGTCGCCCGCCACGGCGTCGGGGTTGACAACGTGGACTTAGCCGCCGCCACTCGCCTCAGGCTTCCGGTCCTCTACGCGCCTGGCCAGAACCCCGACTCGGTCGCCGAACATACACTGATGCTTATGCTAACCGTGGCCAAGGGTCTGCGCTCTCTCGATGCCCGCGTGCGTCGCGGGGATTGGAGCTCGCTTCGAGGGATGGGGATCCTGGAGCTTCGCGGGATGGTGCTCGGGATCGTGGGCGTGGGGAACATCGGCCGCCGGGTGGCCCGGTTCGCCGCGATTTTCGGGATGGACGTCCTCGGATACGACCCCTATCTTTCCGGCGAGGAGATGGAGCGGAGGGGAGCCAAGAAGGTTGATCTTCCGATACTTCTTCGTGAGGCGGATGTGGTGACGCTTCACTGCCCTCTCACCCCCGAGACGCGAGGGATGATCAACAAGAAGAGCCTCGCCCAGATGAAGACCGGAGCCATCCTCATCAATACGTCTCGCGGCCCGGTCGTTGATCCCGAGCCGCTCCGGGACGCCCTGATCAGTGGAAAGCTCTTGGGGGCGGGGCTTGATGTCTTCGACACGGAGCCACCGGGGAAGGATCACCCTCTCTACGGTCTCGACCAAGTGGTCCTCACGCCCCACGTCGCCGGTCTCTCCGAGCGGGCCACCCGCGCGATGGCGACGTTTGTCTGCACAGAGATCGTCAAGGTCCTCCGGGGCGAACCCCCCGCGGCGGTCGCGAACCCAGAAGTCCTCGCCAAGCTTTCGCCGGGTTGACGCCCATTCGCCGCGCCAGTACCATGAGGGCATCATGGGCGATTCCAGATCCGCGTCGCCACGGGAACTTCGAGAGATCATCCGCCGGGGAAGGTGGACCGGTCCGACGCCGGGCTTGGCTCCGGGCTTCGTTCAAACCAACCTGGTCGTCCTTCCTCAAGCCCAGGCCTACGAGTTCCTCCTCTTCTGCCAGCGCAATCCCCGCCCCTGCCCTCTCCTCGAGGTCACGGACCCAGGCTCGCCCGAGCCGCGCGAACTCGCGCCCGGTGCGGATCTCCGCACCGATCTCCCCAAGTACCGCATCTACCGTGAAGGGCGGGTGGATGGCGAGGTTGCCGACATCACCGCCGAATGGCGGAGCGACCTTGTCGCTTTTCTCATCGGGTGCTCGTTCACGTTCGAGCGAGCCCTTGTCGAAGCGGGCATCCCCCTCCGGCACATCGAAGAGGGGAAGAACGTGGCCATGTGGGCCACGACGGTTGAGTGTCGCCCTGCCGGGCTCTTTCACGGTCCTCTCGTCGTCTCGATGCGCCCGATCCCCGGGCATCTGGTCCCGCGGGCCGTGACGGTGACGGCTCGCTATCCGATGGCCCACGGGGCACCGATTCAGATCGGCAACCCCGACGCCCTCGGCATTCATGACTTGACCCGTCCTGACTGGGGTGACGCCGTGGAGATCAAGACCGGGGAGACTCCGGTCTTCTGGGCGTGTGGCGTGACCCCTCAGGCCGTGGCGCTCGCCGCGAAGCTCCCGTTTGTCATCACCCACGCTCCCGGCCACATGTTTATTACCGACCTCCCCGACCACACCCTGGCCATTCTCTGAGATCAGATGAACCGTGAAGACGTGAAAACTAAGGCTCACGTATTGATGAATCCAGGTGGGGGAGATCCAGGAGGGGGAGTGGTTGGGACTTACCCCTCCTGACAATCAAATGGAGTCCGAAGTCACACTCGTCCCCGCGGGGGATCTGGCTGTCTCCATCGAGTTCGAGAGTGTCCTGAGCCCCGAGGTCAACGCGCGAGTCCGCGCCCTGGATCATCTCCTCCTCAAGGCAAAGCTCCCGGGGGTTCTCGAGACCGTTCCAACGTTTCGATCGCTGCTGGTCTATTACGACCCGCTGGTCATCGCCTGGGATCATCTCACCGCGCTCATCCAGACCCTCATTCCACACGCCCGCCCCGAACGAATCCCCCCCGGGCGGCGCGTGGAGGTCCCCTGCTCTTATGGGGGCAGGCACGGGCCGGACCTTGAGGCTGCCGCCGAGCGCCTGCACCTCGACCCGGACGCGCTGATCCGCCTCCATACCGGAGCGGAGCTGGTGGTTGCGTTTCTGGGTTTTACCCCCGGCCTCCCGTACCTGATGGGACTGCCGACGGCTCTCAACCTTCCCCGCCTTACCACCCCCCGGACCAAGATTCCCGCGGGGAGCGTGGGGATCGCCGGGAACCAGGGGGTCATCTACTCCGTCGAGAGTCCAGGCGGCTTCTGGATCCTGGGGCAGACCCCTCTCGCCCTTTACGACCCGCAGGCCGCTGAGCCCATCCTTCTTCGTCCGGGAGATCGTCTCCGTTTTGTCCCCATTGCCGCTGAGTCGTTTCAGGCCATCCGGCAGGCAGTCGTGGCGGGGACGTATCATCCTCTGATTGAAGAACCTCCTGAGCGTCCCGCGTGACAAGGAATGTGAGTAGCTCGCGTTGTGATCAACCCATGGGGGAGCACGAGGGGGAGCAGTTGGGGCTCTCCCCTCGTAATCAAGAACCGTGAGTACCATCACAGTAGTGGAGCCGGGTCTCCTTACCACGGTGCAGGATCTTGGGAGGACCGGCACGCTCCGCTATGGGATCCCACCCTCCGGCCCTCTGGATCGCGATGCCTTCATTCTCGCGAATCGCCTAGTGGGGAATCCGGACACGGCCGCCGGGCTCGAATGCACGCTCACGGGGCCAGCGCTCGAGTTCCACGGGGAGGCCATCGTGGCCGTGACGGGGGCGGACGTCCCGGTGATCATCAACGGGGCGGACGCTCCAACCTGGACCGCGCTCCGCACGAACCCCGGCGACTTTTTGAAGCTCGGGGCGGTTCGCACCGGGTGTCGGGCGTATCTGTCTCTGTCGGGCGGGATCAACGTGCCTCCCGTGCTGGGCTCTCAGGCCACATACCTTCGAGGCCGCCTCGGCGGTTTCGGCGGACGCTCTCTTCAGAAAGGCGATCAGCTTCCCACCGGACCAGCGCCGAGACCCCTAGCCGAGCTCGAAGGACGTCGAGTCCGTCCTGAGTGGGTGCCCGTTCACTCCCCAACGATTGAATGCCGCGTGATCCTTGGCCCCCAGGCTGACCGGTTCCCGCCTGAGGGGATTCGGATCTTCCTTGAGAGCACGTATCGCGTGACCCCTGCGGCTGACCGCATGGGGTACCGCCTCACGGGGTCTCCCATCCCGCATCGTCACGGCTACGATATCCTCTCAGACGGGATCCCTCTCGGCGGAGTCCAGGTGGTGGGGGACGGCCAGCCGATCATCCTCCTCGTGGACCGCCAGTCCACCGGCGGGTATACCAAGATCGCCACGGTCCTGAGCGTGGACATCCCGCGGATCGCTCAGGCCAAGCCAGATCACCTCATCCGCTTCCGGGAGGTCAGTGTCGCGGAGGCCCATTCGCTCCTGGGGACGCATCGAGCGTGGCTCGACGGAGCCATTGAAAGGGACACGGCATGACGATTGATCTCAACTGTGACATGGGGGAGAGCTACGGGCGATGGTCGCTCGGTGCTGACGAGGCGATCATGCCCTATATCACCTCAGCCAGCATCGCGTGCGGCTACCACGCCGGTGATCCGCACGTGATGCGAAAGACGATTGTACTCGCCCTCCGGCATGGTGTCGCGATCGGCGCCCACCCGAGCCTCCCCGACCTCATGGGATTTGGCCGGCGGTCCATGGCCGTCACCCCCGAGGAGCTCAAGGACTTCTGTTGTTATCAGATCGGGGCCCTCCGCGAGTTCTGCCGCGTGGCCGGAGCGGACCTCCAACACGTCAAGCCCCACGGGGCGCTCTATCAGATGGCCGAGGAGGACGAGGGGCTGGCCCGGGCGATCGGCGAGGCGGTGCGGGAGTCCGGCTCCGAACTGATTCTCTTCACGCTCGGGACCGGGCGGTATGACCAAGCCTGCAGAAGGCTTGGAATCCGCGTCGCTTCAGAAGGGTTCGCTGACCGCGCCTACAATCCCGATGGTACCCTCGTCTCCCGCAGGCTTCCTGGAAGCCTCATCACCGATCCCGCCGCGGCGGCGGATCAGGCTGTCCGTCTGGCGAAAGAGGGAAAGCTCCAGACACTCTGCTGCCACGGCGATACGCCCGGGGCGGAGAAGATTGTGCGCGCGGTCAGGCAGGGACTCGAGAACGCGGGGATCGAGGTCCGCCCGCTCCGCGACTGGCTCGGGAAGTAGAAAGTATTGGGTGACGCCCACGGCCACAGGGTCCTCCGCTCGCTTCATCGGTTTGCGCCTAGTGTCTTGAGTCAGAAATTGATGGAAGAAGTTGTATGCTCGTTCGTTTTGCGAAGACAAAAGGAAGATTGCCGATGCGCACAGGACCACAATTCCTCCGCTCACATTGACCACCGATGAACGGGAGATGTAGGGGCGATGGGCTCGTCGGCCGAAGACGGCCCAAGCCTTGGCACACCGCGCGCGTCTGGTCCTCAACAGCACGCGCGCCCAGACCCTTGACGTCTCCCAAAGAGGTGGCGTACACTCACGTCGTTTCTAGCACGGGGACAATTTTCACAAACCGTCAGGATAGGGTCTCAGGTTGTCCCATGCAACTCTGGGGTTGGCCTATCGCGATTCAAGAGAGCCGGGGGCGATCTCACTGGCACACCTCCTATAGAGGACGACCCGACACAACCACGTCGTCCCGCCAACACATGTCGAATCTCGATTCGAAAGGCTCAAAGAGACGCTGGTTCTTTCTGGGGATTGCCGCGGCTTCTCAGATGAGCGTGGCGATCATCCGGATGGGTATTCCCGCCCTCATGCCGTTGATCAAAGAGGGACTGAGGCTCACTCGTACCGAGGTCGGATTCGTTTCCTCCGTCCTCAACGGGGGTGCGGCCGTCGCGGGGATTCCGGTGGGAAAGGCGGTCGATCGTCTTGGAGAGCGGTGGGTCATCGCGTATGTGGCGATGGCGAGCGGGTTCTTCATCATGGGGGTGAATTGGGCGAGCACCTTTATGATGCTGCTCCCCGTCCTCCTCCTGACCGGCGTTGCCACTGGGAGCTCCGCTCCGGCGGGGGGAAAGGCGATCATCGGCTGGTTTCCTGAAAGGGAGCGAGGGACCGCCATGGGACTCCGTCAGATGGCGACTCCACTGGGTGGGGCGATCGCCGCCATGACGCTTCCCCCCCTCGCGTTGACCTTCGGCTGGCGCTTCGCGTTTGTCTTTGCAGGAATATTCGCCATAGGGATCGGCCTAGGGGCGCTCTACCTGTATAAGGAGCCTCCGGGATTGGATCTGCGTGCAGGTGAGGCTCAGGCCACGGGGTTCAAAGAGCTCCTCCTGCGCAAGGACATCTGGGCGGTTCTGATTTACGTTTTCATCCTTGCCGGCGGTCAATGGTGCTATCTCACCTACCTGTTGCTTTACTTAACCGAGAACGTCCACCTCCCGCTCACCCTTGCTGGGAGCCTCTTGGCCGTGGGTCAGCTCTGCGGAGCCGCAGGAAGAATCGTCTGGGGATTCCTGAGTGATCGCGCCGCGGGCGGCAGGCGTGGTCCCGTTCTTCTCCTGATCGGGTTGGTTACTGTTTTCCTGATCCTTGTGACTTCTCTCTTTTCGCCGAAGACCCCTGTTTGGCTAGTCTCATTGACCGTTGCCCTCCTCGGTCTGACCCTGCGAGGGTGGAACGGTCTCACCCTCACCCTCGCCTCCGAACTGGTCGGAGTCCAAGTTGCCGGGCTGGCTGTCGGACTGACGAATACCGTTGGCTATGTTGGGATCATTGCCCTCCCGCCAGTCTTTGGATTTCTTGTTGACCAGACCAACTCATACCGTTTGGCGTGGATGGTGCTCGCTGGCATGATTATGATCGCCCTCGTTCCCCTTCGTTGGGCAAAAGAGGGCAAAGGGGAGAATCAGGCATGAAACACATGGGGCTCCGCGTAGGATGAACTATCGTCTCCTCGGACGGACCGCTCTGAGGGTGAGCGAGATCGGCCTGGGGACCATGGTCCATGCGGGTCACTTTGGCCCGATGGACGACCGGGAGTCCTTGGCGGCCATCGAGGCAGCGATGGAGTTGGGCGTGAACTTCATTGACACCTCAGACGCGTATGGGGCCGGCAAGAGCGAGGCCCTCCTCGGACAAGCCCTCAGGGGACGGCGCGAGCAGGTCATCCTGGCCACCAAGGGCGGAACCACGATGGTGGGACCCCACCGAGGGAAGCGGGATTATTCCCCCCCGTATATCTCCCGGGTCCTGGAGGAGAGCCTGAGGCGGCTTCAGACGGATTATGTTGACCTCTACCAACTCCATAATCCGCCCCTGGAGGTGATTGAGCGGGGAGAGGTGTTCGATCTCTTGGACAAGCGACGAGAGGAGGGGAAGATCCGCTTCTACGGGGTCTCCGTCAACAGAGACGAAGTGGCGCTCGCGTCGATCCGCTCAGGGAAGGTGGATGTGATCCAAATCGAATACAGTATCTTGGATCAGACGGCCGCAAGGCAGGTCTTCCCTCTCGCCCAGGCCGCCGGGGTGGGGGTCATCGCTCGAGTGCCGCTCCGTCGCGGCCTTCTCACCGGAAAGTTTACCCCCGAGGATGAGGACCGGTTCAACGAGGAGGATGTGCGAGTCCGCCACTTCCCTGGTGAGCGCTTCCAGCGGGAGCTGGTGAAAGTGGAGCTGTGCCGCTTTCTACTAAAAGGACCGATTCACTCCCTGGCTCAGGCGGCCCTCGCGTTCTGCCTGGCTCACCCGGCGGTCTCCACGACGATCGCCGGCGCGAGAAATGCTCACCAGATGCGGGAAAACGCCGCCGCGAGCGGCGTCAGATTATCCCAGGACCATCTCCGGCGGCTCCGCGAGCTTTGGGAGCGTGACTTCCGAGTCCCCATGCTCTATGTTCTGCGCCGGGGGGACACGGATCGCTTTCGCACCTTTCAAGAACGTCTTGAGAAGCCGGGCCTTGCGCGCGTGATGTGGGACCGGCGGATCGGGGAGCGGCGTACTCTCCACAAAGGGGTTATGCCCGAACGCCGCGGAGGAGATCGGCGAGGTCCTCTCCTAAGTACATGGGCCACCTTCGGCTTCGTTGCGGTGCCCCAGGGCTGACCGCCGACACTGGGCGTGAACCCGAACGCCTGCTGGAGGGCTTCGACGGCGCGTGGAGATTGCTCGGGGATCAAAATACCCAGGGCCAGCTCAGTGAGGCGCTCCTGGGCCTGCTCGCGAAAGCGCCCCAGAGATTCTTCCACCTGTTAATTCTCCGCGCCATTTCGCCGAGCCCGGGCCTTGGCCAAGGTCGTCAGCACCTCGGAAATCTGGAACGGCTTTGTCAGGAGAAAGTCCGCGTGGTGGGCCGACAACTCCTCGGGACGCACCTGGACTCCCCAGCCGGTGATGAGGGCCACCGGGACCTCGGGGCGCAGGGCCTTGACTGCGTCAATGACCTGCCACCCCGACATGCCCGGCATTCCGAGATCCGTGCAGATGAGGTCAAACGGCTGACGCCCCACCCACTCGAGTCCCTCACTCCCCGAGGCCGCCAAGACCACCGTGTGTCCGCTCGCGCCCAGGATGTCGGCGAGCGTGTCTCTGATAGCTTCCTCGTCGTCAATAACGAGCACCGTGGAAGGAGGCACTTCAGGAACCGGCGACGCCACCGGAGAGGGCTCGGGGGCCTCGGCTCGCGGGAGGCGGATAAGAAACGCGGTCCCAGCGCCATCATCGCTCTCGACGGTGATAGTCCCCCCGTGATGGGAGATGATGCCGTACACCATGCTCAGCCCGAGACCGCTTCGCTGCGGCCCCTTGGTGGTGAAGAAGGGCTCGAAGACGCGCTTTTTCACCTCCTCTTCCATCCCGATCCCCTGGTCCGCCACCTTGAGCCAGACCCCATCGTCCGCCTCCCAGGTGGCCAGGATCAGCCGCCCCCCTTCGGGCATGGCCTCAACGGCATTGAAGATCAAGTTGAGCAGGGCTTCGCGGAGTTGGGAGCCATTCCCGAGGGCGGGCGTGGTCGCCTTGAGGTCCGTCCCGACCCTGACCGTGATCCCCCGGGCCTCTGCTTCATCCTTCCAGCGAGGCTCGGAGGCGGCCACAGCCTCGGTGACGATCTCGTTCAGGTTGACCGATCCCAGGGCTTGAGCCGGGGCGCCCCGGGTGAATTCGAAGAGGTGACGGACCGTCTCGGCCCCATCCCGGGCGGACTGTTCGATGATCTCGAGGCTCCGGGTCACGGCCTCGGGGCCGAGCTGGCCCAGCCCCATCTTGAGGTACTGGGCCCGCCCCAGGATCACCGCCAACAGGTTGTTGAAATCGTGGGCCACCCCGCCGGCCATCTCGCCCAGGGCCCGGAGGCGTTCCGCCCGCACCAGGTGCTCCTGGGTCTGGCGAAGGTCTTCGTACGACCGACGGACCTCATCGAAGAGGTGGGCGTTCTCGATCGCCACCCCAATCACATTCGCGATCGCCTCCAGAAGCGCCACCTCACGAGGGGGAAAGGGGATCGGCCGGGGCGTGGAAACATTAAGAATCCCCAAGACCTTGGCTCGCGCCTTCAGCGGAAGCCAGGCGATGGCATAATTCCCTTCCCGACGAGTCTCTCCCCTTAGGGGTCCCAGCTCCGGATCGTTGACAACGAGCGGTTTCCCCGATTCAAAGACTTGATCAAACTTCCCTCCTGGAGTCCGGCGGCTGAGGAGCAGTTCGGCGTACGCGTCAGAAATCCCCCGGTGGGCGCCGAGCGTGATCTCCCCAGTCACCGAATCCTTGAGCCTGATGAACCCGCGCTCCCGCCCCGTGATCTCCAGCACCTTATCCAGGGCGATCCCGAGGAGCTCCTCCACATTGAGTGATTGGCTCACTGCCGTGGCGATCGTGTTCAGGGCGGCCTGCTCCTGGGCCCGCCGCTCCGTCTCCTCGTACAGTCGGGCGTTCTCCAGCGCCAGGGTTGCCTGGTCGGCAAAGGTCTGCGCCAGTTGAATCTCCTCACGGCTGAATACCCGCCCCAAACGGTCCCCGACGGAGAGCGCTCCGATTACTCTATCCTTGACAATGAGCGGCGCGGAGAGGGAGGAGCGAAACGAGGCCTGCTCGAATCTGGCGCGAAGCTCGGGGGTGAAGACGACGCGCGGGTCTACCAGGATGTCGGCCGTGGCCACCGGATGGCGCTCCCGCAAGACGAGACCGGCCATTCCGTTCCCTCGAGGGAGGGTCAGGATGGGGTCGAACGGGTCTCCCTTCTCGCCCGAGAAAGCGACCCCGATCAGATCCCCCGATACCGGCTCGATCCGGAAGAGCACGCAGTTCTGCGTGCCGAGGATGGCCCGGAGGCTCTCCACAATCCGCTGCTGCACCTCCTGAGGGTGAAGGGACTGGGAGATGAGGCGCCCCACCTCGCCGAGGGTCTCCGCCTCGCGCCGTCGGCGGGTCGCCTCGGCGTAAAGGCGCGCGTTCTCCAGCGCCACGCCGACCACACTGCCGATGGCCTGGAGGAGCTCGATCTCCTGTGAGCGAAAGGGTATCGGCAGTCGGGTAGAGACATTAAGTACGCCCACAGCCTTCCCCTTCGAGTTGATGGGAACCCACGCCATGGCATGAACGCCCTCACGTCGGGTTTCCTCCCACAACTCTGGGTCATTGGGATCGTTGACTACCGCGGGAGTGTCTGTGGTCAGGACCTCATCCATCTTCCCCCGTCGCGTCAAAATGGCCCGGTGAACCTCCTCCGAGACCCCCCGATGCACGACAATCCGCTTCTCTCCGGTCACAGGGTCCAGGAGAAGGATAGTTCCGCGCTCCCGCCCCGTCACTTGGAGAACTGTGTCCAGCGCCAGGTAGAGAAGCTCCTCAACCTCCAGCGACCGGCTCACGGCCGTCGCGATCGTGTTCAGCGCCTCTTGCTCCTGGGCCCGGACCCGGGTCTTCTCGAGGAGACGGAGGTTCTCCATTTGGAGCTCATGCTGCTTGAGCACCTTGGAGAGCATCGTGGGGAGGGTCGTGAGGTACCCCGCCGCCTTGATCAGGTAGTCGGAGGCCCCCTCCTGCATCGCTTCCACGGCCACCCGCTCCACCCCTTGGCTCGTCACCATCACGACCGGGAGTTGACAGCCACGCCGGCGGATCTCCTTCAGCACCATGAGCCCATCCATCCCCGGCAGGCTGTAATCCAGGAGCACCACCGAGTAGGAATTCTCGCTCAACATCTGGAGGCCCTCGGTCCCGCGAGTCACCGCCGTCACGCTGGCGACCGACGGCTGCCGCTTGAGGACCCGCTGGATCAACTCGGCGTGGTCGGGGTTGTCTTCCACGAGCAGGACGTGAATCGCTTCCTGGCTCATCCTCTCACCCCTGACTCACGATGCGGGGCGGACCCATCGGGGGTCGGCAGCGTAAACGAGACCGTCGTGCCCTCGCCCTTCTTCGAATCCACCCAGACCCGGCCGCCACTTTGCTCAACGATCTGCTTGACGATCGCGAGCCCGACGCCGGTTCCGTCGGCTTCGATCTCGCCAAGCCGCTGGAACAGCCCGAAGATCTTTCCGTGGTAGGCCGGGTCAATCCCGATCCCGTTGTCCCGGATCGAAAACTGGACCCACCCGCTTTCCTCGTGCGCCGTGATCTCGATCTCCGGGTCCGGCTGCCCCCCCATAAATTTGATGGCGTTCTGCGTGAGATGCGTGAAGACCGCCCTCAGGCGGGTGGGATCGGCGGACACGACCGGGAACACTTCCGGAAGTCGGAACGTGACGCCGGTGGCCCCGGCCTCTGTCCGACACTCCTCGACGACCTCGATCAACAGGGCTTCCACATCCACCTCTTTGATCCTGGGCGGCTCATTCCCAAGCCTGACTACGGTCAAGAGATCGCGGAGAAGCCGCTCCTGGTGCTCCGTCATGGTCAGCAGGCGGCGAAGGGCCTGACTTCCGTTACCGGCCGGGATCTCTTCCGATCTCTCGAGGAGGTTCCCGGCCACGCCCTGCATGGAGACCACGGTGGCCCGAAGGTCATGGACAATGGCGTCTATCACAGACTCCAGGGCGCGATT
>JACOUJ010000106.1 GCA_016177865.1 Candidatus Rokuibacteriota bacterium | reverse complement strand
GCGAGGAGGAGCGGGGGAGGTTCGGCCCCCCGGCGGGGCGGCGCGGCTCGAGCGCGGCGCGCGAGAGACGCGTCGGGGAACTGAAAAGGGGGGCGTGCCCCCCTCCGAGGTGAGAATGCGCTGGGGCATGGTCATCGATCTCAGGAAATGCGTCGGGTGCCAGACCTGCACCATCGCCTGTAAGCAGGAGCATGCCCTCCCGCCCGAATTGTTCTGGCGCTACGTGGTGGACGTCGAGGTGGGGGAGTATCCCGATGTCAGGCGGCTCTTCGTGCCCATGGGGTGCATGCACTGCGCGAACCCGCCGTGCGTTCCGGTCTGCCCCACGGGCGCGAGCCAGCAGCGGCAGGACGGGATCGTTTGGGTCCAGTACGACCTCTGTGTCGGGTGCGGGTACTGTGCGGTGGCGTGTCCCTACCGCGCGCGCCACCTCATCCACGACGAGCAGTGGTACTTCCCCGGAGGCCCCACGCCATCCGAGGCGAGGACCGCGGACCCGGAGCGGCGCGGGGTGATGACCAAGTGCACCTTCTGCATGCACCGGATCGACGCGTCCGACCCTACGGCCCGCCCCGGCGTGGATCCAGCCGCCACGCCAGTCTGCGCCGGGAGCTGCATCGCCAACGCGATTCACTTCGGCGACCTCGACGATCCGCTGAGCCCGGTCTCGCGGCTTCTCAGAGACGGGAAGGCGGTGCGGCTCCTCGAGGAACTGGGCACCGATCCGTCGGTCTACTACATCCTGGAGTAAGTGGTGATCATCCTTCCGGCCGAACGGCAAAAGCTCTGGGGCCCGCTCGCGGTCGCCAACTTCGTTCTGGGCGGGATGGGTGCCGGAGCGTACGTGACGGCCAGCCTCCTGTCCGGACTTTCTCCACCAGGGCGGTTGGTCGGCGCCGCGAGCGTCCTTCCGGTCGTGATCGGGTTCCTCTGCGTGGCCGTCGAGGCGGGGCGTCCGTTCCGAGGCCCCAACGTCCTTCGCATGGTCCGCTCGTCGTGGATGTCGCGGGAGCTGTGGGCCGGCGGCGCATTCATTCTCTTCGTCCTCGCTGACATGGTCGTGCCTGCGTTCTCGCGTCTGTCAGGGGCTGATCCTCTTCGGGGCCCGGGGGATCCCTGCGTGGAATCACCCCATGGTTCCGGTTGTCTTTCTCACGTCCGGGCTCTTGACCGGGGCGGCGTTCTTGGGGATGATCGACGGTGAAGCCGCGCAATGGGGGAGGGTCGGACCTTGGTTCCTCGTCCTGAACGGTCTCATGTGGGTGGGCTACCTTATCCAGCCACGCGACCGGGCGTTTCGCGACGCCACGCGACCCCTAAGGGGAGGAATGACCCTGGCGGGAATCCTCGGCCTCGGCCATGTCGTCCCGCTGGTGCTGCTCGCGGTGAGCGCCGGCTCGCTCTTGGTGAGCGTCTTTGCGCTTCTCGGAGGGATTCTGCTCAAGGCGTCGCTCGTTCTTCGGGCGGGGCAGTTTCGCCCCGTCGCGTTCGCGACGGGGCAGTCGACACGCGTTCTGGGGGCGCCCGTCGCGGCGCCGAACGAAGGGAGGAATTGAAAATGAAAGCGAAAGCCGTTGCCCTCATCCTCGGGCTCGTCCTGGCCCTCCCGGGCTGGGTCAGTGCCCAGGAGTACCGGATCGGAGCTGTCTTCTCCATCACCGGCCCCGGGTCGTCCCTGGGGATCCCGGAGCGCGACACCGCGCTCATGCTTGAAGCCGAGGTGAACGCGAAGGGCGGGATCGCGGGGCCGGATGGGAAGCGTCACCCGGTCAAGGTGATCATCTACGACGACGGCAGCGACGAGACGAAGGCGGTCCTGGCCGCCAAGAAGCTCATCGAAGAGGATCGGGTCTCCACCATCGTAGGCACCACCCTCTCCGGCACCTCGCTGGCGATCCTGGATACGATCCAGAAGGCCCAGATCCCGCTCGTCTCCTGCGCGGCTGCCATCAAGATCGTCGAGCCGGTCCAGGAAAGGAAGTGGGTCTTCAAGACCCCCCAGAGCGACTTCCTGATCATCGGCGTTCTCACGGAGCACCTGAAGGCCAAAGGACTCACCCGGGTCGGCTGGCTCCACGTGGATTACGCGTTCGGTGATCTCGGATGGATCGAGTTCCAGAAGGCCGCGCCGAAGGCCGGACTCCAGATCGTGGCGTCTGAGAAATTCGGGCAGCGCGACGTGGACATGACGCCCCAGCTCACACGGGTCAAGGCCGCCAACCCCCAGGCGGTGGTGGTCTGGTCGATCCCGCCCTCGGCGTCGATCGCGACCAAGAACTACTATGACCTGGGGATCAAAGCCCCCCTCTTCCAGAGCCACGGGATCGGTAACAAGACCTACATCAATCTCGCCGGCCCCGGGGCCAACGGCGTCGTCTTTCCCGTGGGTAAGCTTCTGGTGGCGGAGCAGCTCTCCGACACCGACCCTCAGAAGCCGGTCCTCCTGGCCTACGCCAAGGCCTTTGAGGCGAAGTACGGTCCGAGGAATACCTTCGGCGGCCATGCCTGGGACGCTCTCCAGCTCGTTTTTCGCGCGATGGAGAAGACGGGGCCTGACCGCGCGGGGATCCGGGAGGCCATCGAGAACACCCGGAACTTCGTGGGGATCACCGGCGTCTTCGACTTCTCCCCCAAAGATCACAACGGCCTGGACCAACGGGCGGTCACCATGGTCCAGATCGTCGAGGGTCAGTGGCGCCTGGCCAAATAGATGAGCCTGGGAAGCCAGATCCTGCAATACCTGCTCTCCGGCCTGGTGGTGGGCGGGATCTATGCCCTCATCGGGCTGGGCTTCGTCATTGTTTATAGCGTGACGCGGATCATCAACTTCGCTCAGGGGGAGTTCGTGATGCTGGGCGCGCTCCTGATGATGACGTTCGAACGCCAGGGGCTCGGGGCGCCCCTGGCGTTCGGTCTCGCCGTCCTCGGCGCGGCCGGCGTCGGCGGCCTCCTGGAACGGCTGGCGATCCACCCAGTGAGGCGGGCCTCGGTTCTCACGCTGCTGATCATCACCATCGGCGCCTCCATCACGTTGAGGGGCGTGGCCCTCCTGGTCTGGGGGACGGACCCGTTCGCGCTCCCACCGTTTACGCCTGGCCCGCCCCTCGGGGTGGGCGGCGCCATCGTGGTGCGTCAGGGGCTCTGGGTCCTGGCCGTGGCCCTTGCCATCTTCATCG
>JACOUJ010000105.1 GCA_016177865.1 Candidatus Rokuibacteriota bacterium | reverse complement strand
CGTTTCAGCTGGTTCCCAAGACCGAGCGTCCCCTCCTCATGATCCCAGGCCCGACCGAGCTGCCGCTGCCGGTCATGCAGGCTCTCAACCAGCCGGCGACGATCCAGTACGATCCCTCCTTCGATCGGGGCGTCCTTGAGCCCACCACCCTGGGCCTCCGTGAAGTCTTCGGCACGCGGCAAAGTGAGGTCATTCTGCTCCCCGGCTCCGGTCGAACCGGTCTCGAGGCTTCAGCCCTTTCTCTCATCGAGCCAGGGGACCGGGTCCTCGTTCTCATCGCCGGCGTCTTCGGCCAGCTCATGCGAGAGATCGCGGAGCGGGCCGGGGCCCAGGTGACCGAGTTCCCCGTCGAGTGGGGGCAGCCAATCGATCTCCCGGCCCTCGAAAAGAAAGTGCTTGAGCTGCGTCCGAGGATCATCACCCTTGTCCACAACGAGACCTCGACAGGAACAACCTACCCGGCGGACGCGGTGGGGACCCTGGCCCGTCGGGTCAACGCGCTCTTTCTCCTCGACACCGTTTCCTCCCTCGGCGGGCTGGACGTCCAGAGCGATGCCTGGGGGGTGGATTGCAACATGGCCGGCTCTCAGAAGTGTCTTGCCGCTCCCCTGGGACTGGCGCTCGTGGCGGTGGGTCCACGCGCGTGGCAAGCCATGGAGAAGAGAAAGCGGAAGCCTCACTCCTATGCCTACGACCTTCTCCGATGGAAAGAGCTGTGGATCCCCGTCTCCCGCGGCGGGGGGGTTCCGGACGGAAACCCGAGGCGCCAGCCGATCTCCATCCCGACCCACCTGACGCAGGCGATGAACGTTGCAACGCGCCTCATCCTTGAGGAAGGGATGCCCGCCCGAGTCGCGCGCCATCGGATCGCAGGGCAGGCGTTCCGGGCCGGGCTCGACACCCTGGGCCACGATCTCTTCCCCCATGCCAATATCGCCTCCGACACCGTCTCGTGCTTCAAGACCCCCAATGGGATCGAGTCGCGCGCGGTGGTCACGCGGATGAAGGAGGCCTACGGGATTCTCATCACGACCGGGCTCGACCGCTTTCGGGAGAGGACGTTGCGGGTCGGCCACATGGGGATCACCGCGAGCCCGATCTTCATCCTCCCGACCCTCTCCGCGCTCGAGCTGGCGCTTCGAGACTTGGGACACAAGGGCGAGCCGGGAGCGGCGGTGGCGGCCGCCCAGTCTATCTTCGCCAACGTGTGAGGCCGCGCGTCGTCGTCCCCGACGACTGCCCGCAGGTGCTGCGCATCTCGTCCGCCTGGGCAGCTCTCCATCGTTTGGCGGAGGTCACGCACTATGGCTCGCTCCCGGGCTCTCCCTCGGAGCTGACCCGTCGCCTCCAGGGCGCCGATGCGGCCCTGAACATCCGCGCCTCTTCTCCTTTCACGGCGGAGGTCTTCGGAGCGTGCCCGACGCTGCGCCTCGTCTCTGTCTGGGGGACCGGGGTTGACAACATTGACCTGGCCGCGGCTTCACGCCACGGCATCACCGTCACAAATACGCCGGGCGTCAATGCCGCTGCCGTGGCTGAACACACCCTGGCCCTCATGCTCGCGGTGGCCCGCCGGATCCCGCTCTCCGACAGCGAGACGAAGGCGGGACGATGGAACCAGGTGCTCCTCACCCAGCTCCGCGGAAAGATTCTGGGCGTCATCGGTCTCGGGGCCATTGGGAGAGCGGTGGCCCGGCTGGCGCAGGGGATCGGGATGGAGGTGATCGCCTGGACCATGCACCCGTCCGAGGAGCGGGCGCGGGCGCTCGGAGTCAGACTCGTCGAGAAGGAACAACTGCTTCGCGAGGCGGACCTGGTGAGTCTCCACCTGCGGCTCACCCCGGAGGCGACAGACTTTCTCGGGGAAAGTGAACTCTCTCTCATGAAACCGACCGCGTATCTCATCAATACCGCTCGGGGGGCGCTGGTGAATCGCGACGCGCTCTTCGCGGCGCTCCGCGACCGGCGCATCGCGGGAGCCGGGCTCGACGTTTTCCACCGCGAGCCCATCTTGCCCGGCGACCCGCTCCTGAGCCTCCCGAATGTTGTCCTGACTCCCCACATTGCCGGGATGACGTCCGAGGTCATCGAAGATGGGCTCAATCAGGCAGTGGCCAATATCGAGCATTTCTTCGCGGGCCAGCCCAGGAATGTCGTCGGCACGTCTTGACAGCGTGGCCTCGGATCTCTCCCGCCTGAGAAGCCTGAAGGCGGCGGGCGCGGTCACTCCCCCCGAGGCTGACGCCATCGCGACCCGCGCCGCCCGAGCTTTCATGAGCCACTATGCGGCCACAGGGGAGGGGCTCGACGACGCCGTCACCGTCCTCTGCGAGATCGCCACGCTTCCCGATGAAATCGTGGCCAGGGCGGGAGTGACCGGGCTCTTTCCCTCTGTCATCGAACCACTTGCCGACGCCTTTGACCCGGCGGCGTGCCGCGTCTACAACCGGTTGTTTGCGCGGGTCATCCAGTACTGTCGGGCGCTTCCCGAAGGACAGGCTATCGATCGGACGCTCAGGGACTTCGGGCTCTTCGGCGAGCGGGCTCTCGTGGACCGGGCTGAACGGATCAGCAAGGTGAAGAGGTTCGTCTCCGAGGAGACCGGAGTCAAGCAGGTGATCGTGTTGTCGAGGGTGACCATGGGGGCCGACGTGGCGGTCACGAGCCTGGTTCTCGAGAAGATGAAACGCCTCTTCCCTGGAGCCGACATCGTCTTCCTGGCGACTGACGGGGCCCGCCAACTCTTCGGCGGAGACGCCCGCATCACGATCCATGCCCTCAGTTACTCGAGGGGCGGCGGGCTGATGGCTCGCCTCTCGAGCTGGCTCGAGGTCATTGACGTGACCGCCCGGGAGACCCGCGGACTCGGACGAGGCGAGACCCTCATCATCGATCCCGATTCTCGTCTGACGCAGCTCGGCCTTCTCCCCGTGGTGAAGGACGACTCCGGCTATCGCTTCTTTGAAAGCCGCGCGTACGGGAGCCCGGGGGAGAAGAGTCTTGGAGAGCTGACGGCACGTTGGCTCGTCGAAGTGTTCGGGGGGGACGACGGCCTCTTTCCGTACGTCTCGCCGGGACCGACCGATATCGCGTGGGCGGGCGCCGTGACAGATCCCTTGAGGCGTGACGGCCAGTAT
>JACOUJ010000104.1 GCA_016177865.1 Candidatus Rokuibacteriota bacterium | reverse complement strand
TTCAGCAAAATACTCGCTCGGCTGGGTATCGACAATCACGATGTCCTGGGTTGCCTTGGAATCAATGAGTCTTTTCAATTCTTCACCGGTCATCAGCGGATATCGGCTTTCACGTTTCGGCTCGGCCCACCCATTCTGCGCACTGGAAACGAGCGAGCCGAATGCAATGACCCAGATGAGAAGGGGTGAACGCGTGATCAATGTTCTGGCTATCATGAACTTTCCCTTCTAGTCGAGGACGAACTCTTTGAGCGGACGATATCCCGCCTTTTCCATGAGTTGATCCCATTTGGCGGGCAGCTTGACCTCCTTGACGGACCTGCCCCTACCACCAGCCAGAACCTGCGCCTTGTTTCTACTGGGATCTCCGCAGACGAGAATTCGAATCCCATTACGCGCGATGGATGGGGTCGTTTTGATTTCTTCCCATCCCGGAGCTCTTGGATACCAGGGCGGCAATTTCCCTTTCGCAGCGCGAGGATCGTTGAGTTCCCTCTGGAGCTCCCTGTCGAAAGAACCGAATACCCTGCCGTAAGACCCGTAAACCTTTGAGAAGGTCCACTCATATGTGGGCTTCCTCGCCGTCTCCACCAGGTCATCGACGAGCTTCTTCTTCGTATAGCCGCCCTTGGCGAGAACTTCGGCAGTGGTCGGTGTGATCAGCAGGGTTCGCGGCGAATTGATCATGCCGGACGCAAGGGCTTCGTTGTAGGTGATCCCGTAGGCAAGGAGTTGCATCAGGATCTTGGGATTGGATGTCGATGGGATGGTGTTCTGTCCCATGAACGTGCTGCTGGCCGCAGATACCGTACTCACATCCTTGTCGAATCCTCCGGCCACGTGGTCCGGTTGCCAGTCAATCTTCTTCAGGGCCTCTTCATCTTCCGCGAGGACCCAGGACTGCAACTTCCCGAAGGTCCCCATCTGGGTTTCTTTCGCTCTGAAACCGGCTATGTTCCTCTCGATCAGACTCATCGTACGGCCGATGGCTTGATTGGCTTGGGCCGCGATCAGCCCCTGCCCGGACTCGATCCCGAGTTGCCTCGCTAACGGTCCGTTCACCCAATAGAAAGTGTTAAAGGAATGCGTGCTGCCGCCAGTAACTGCTAGGCGGAAGGCAGGATCGCCTATGGCTTGCACCGCCGCAATTATTAGGGGCATGTACTCCGGGCGTGCTCCCGCCATGACAGCATTCACGGCGATATTCCACGGGGTGGCGCGCAGATTCGCTAATGGAAGGACGGCGATCTCTTCATGAGGGGCGTGGTCGGTATATTTCAGGAACTCTTCGACCCGCTCGACCGTCGGTGGAATGATGGCCATCCCGTCACTCCACTGGTAATCCGAGAAGTAGCGGTTGACCTCATCGATCGTACCCGTGAATACGATTCCCCTGACCTTCCGTTCCTTGAGAGAGGCCTCCTGGGCGGATGCCGATTCAGGTAGTGGCTTGGTCAGAGCCTCTATAACCTGGGGGACAATCTTTACCGCGTTCTGCCGCAGCTCAGAGTCCGAGTGGAGATCGAACGGGCCCGGATACACGGCAACCCGCAACGACGGTACTCCCTGGTCGTAAGCGGTAACTTCGGCCTGTTTCTTGAAGGCGGGACCTGCCACTACGACGCTCGGAATGCCGGACTTTTCCCCCACGACTGCCGCGTGTGCCACACGCGGTGTGCAAACCCCTCAACCACCGTTCCCGGTCACGAGCACGCTGCAACCTTGTTCCTTGAGCGCCGCCCGTAGATTCTCAGCATCTTTGTTGGGATTGTCGGGAGTTGACGGCATGGGAGCGACCGGCATCTGCGTGTGCGAGACGAGTCTAATATCCGGATACAGCTGCTTTAACTGGTCCCCGATCGCTGGGAGGGTTACGTCGGCCTTGAATGCGCGGTTCCACACCATGCAGACAGTCTTGCCTGCCAAGGTATTCGCGCGAGGCACCATGCTGATCATCTTGACGGTACTTTCGCCGATCGGACTCACGACGCTGTACACCGGCCCAGCCGACCTGCCTTGAACCGCAACGGACTCCGGCGCCGCCGAAACACTGAAAGCCACGAGTACCAACGAGATCACTCCGGCAAAACAGGCTGCCCGGAAGACAGACGCCCTACACGATGACTTGAGTAGTCGCAAATGCTCGAGGCTCCTCATTTTGATCGGCTCCATAGTTACTTACTCCTCTCATCGCCATCGTAGTACACATACCGCTCGGCCTAAGCCATAGCGAGGCGGGCCGCGGCCAACTCGGTGGCGATCCTCGGGGCCGCCGAGCCTCGCCTCGCCCGCCATCCCGTCCCGCATCGGCGCCTCGCCGCTGCGCATCGCCCGCGCCGCCGCGTGCTCGCCGAGGGATCGGGCCGGGGAAACTCTTGGAAGAGCTCGGCCGTGGTCATGCGAAGGGTCGGATAGGCTCCGAGACGGCGCTCGACCAGCTCGTCCGGAATGCGCTCGGGCTCGAGCTGGCGTCGATCCAGGCGGCCAGGCCCATCGCCCGGACGCGCTCGACGTCGCCCGGACGGGGACCGTAGGCGAGACGGTTGAGGACGTGGAGGACCTGCCGGTCGGGATCGAGGGTGGTGAGGGGCAGCGTGAGCCGGCTGCCGACGACCAGCCCGACGGGCGTGTCGGGGACGACCGACCGGGCGCTCCGCTCGTGAGCGACGCCGCATCCGGCCAGCAGGAGCCCGACCGCAACGACTGGCAAGCCGATTCGCCAGCGCCTCATGTCCCGTGCCCTCCTGAGCGACGATAAGACGCACCGTCGCATCGAACCGTTTACACCGGTCACGCGCGCGCCGGCGCGGCGGGGGATACCGGACGACGCTCACTCTGCAGGACTCGCGATGGCGTCGCGAGCTTCGGTCAGGCTCGCTTCAGCCTTGGCAGGGCCTTTATCGTTCTTCCTGTTCGCTGTTCGGCGATGCGAAGGTCGTAGAGCATCTGGAGATTCAGCCAGAACTGCGGACTGGTGCCGAAGAAGTGGCCGAGCCGCAGCGCAGTATCGCCGGTGATCGCGCGCTGACCGTTCAGAATGCCGGTCACCCGGTTCGTCGGCACCTTGAGCTGCCGCGCCAGCTCGGCGGCGCTCATCTCCAGCGCCCTTAGTTCCTCGGCGAGATGATCGCCGGGATGAATCGGGATGCGTGCCATCTCTCGCTCTCCCCTAGTGATAGTCGACGATCTCCACGTTGGCGGGTCCGCTGTCGCCTTCCGGCCATTCGAAGCAGATCCGCCACTGATCATTGATCCGGATGCTCTACTGACCCTTCCGATCTCCGCTCAGCGCTTCGAACCGGTTCCCGGGCAACGCCGCGAGATCCCGCAGCGACGTCGCCGCCTCGAGACGGTCCAGCTTCAGCTGGGCCGCACGCTGAATGCCGGAAAACGCCTTGACCCGTTTCCCGGCGGCGAAATCACGAGTCCGCTTGTCGCGGTAGCCGAGGATCATCGCCTAGCCTAACCGCGCGTACGCGTTACGTCAAACGTAACGACTCGGGCTCGCAATCGGGGATCATAGCGAAACGTAGACGCGGTGCCGCGGGACGACGTGGTAGCACGGTGGTGGCAGGAGCGCGTGGCGATCTGGAAGTACGCGTCGCAAAAAGCGAATCTGGGAGGCCTTCTCGGACCCGCTGATTTTCGATCA
>JACOUJ010000103.1 GCA_016177865.1 Candidatus Rokuibacteriota bacterium | reverse complement strand
CCCAGTCTCTGGACCGAGCAGAAAGGCTGATCCGCCAAGCCCTGGCCCAGAACCCCACCCCACGTCACTTTTACCTGGACACCTTGGGGGTTATTCTCATCAAGAAGGGGGCCATCGGGGAGGCGAGCGATGTCCTCCTCGCCGGGCTCAGCCTGGCTCCACCGGGGGAGACCAGCGGCAGAGCCGCCCTCCTGTACCACCTGGGGCTCGTCAGACTTGCCCAGGGGAACCCTCGGGCAGCCGCCCCGCTCTTCAGAGAAGCCGTCTCCCTGGATCCGGCCGGTCCCTTCGGGGCCGAGTCCCGCAAGGCCCTGGAACCCCTCGCCGACAAATGATTTTTTTGGGGCCGGGCTCTAAGGTGTGGTAAGATGGGCCGGTTTTGGAGCCAGCCGAGCATATGCCGGAAGCAAGGCCTGAGGGATTTCATGCGCGCCGTCCGTCCAGCTTCTTTTCGGCTGGTTGGTTCCGCCTTGCGCTCCTTCTTGTGATCCTCGGTCTCGTTCTCCTCGGGGGCCTCCCGACTCTGTTTGAGCGAATCAACCCTTCGAACGTCTTGGTCCTCGGGCCAAGTTCGTCCCAACCTAATCACACCGAAGTCCAATCGCCAGCCTCGGACTTTTCGTCCTCAGCGTCGTCATCCTCGGGGACTGTCACCGCTCCTCCGCCCCCGTCTCGCTCTGCTTCAGAAGCGGATGGTCGGTCGTCTCTGACCGCGTCGTCGAGGGGCGCCGCCGTTTCGGCTCCTCCCGCCGCCCCGCCATCTCAGGTCTCAGTTCCGCCGACGGCGAGTAAGGAAGCCGGCGGGCGATTTCGGATTCAAGTCGGCGCCTTTACCGATCGTCATCACGCTGACCGCCTGGAGAGCCGACTCAAGGCCGACAATCTTCAAGTCCATCGCGTCACCCTGCCTCGAACTCTCACGCTCTACCAGCTTCGAGTCAACCCTAACGGTCGAACAAACGACTTGGCGAGGCGCTTGAGAGATTTGGGCCTGATCCTTGGCACACCGCCGGGAGAGGGGGGAGGACCGCTCATCGTGGACCCGCCGCTTCCTCTAAAACGGGCCGTGGACCTCTCGAGGCGTCTCAGAGACGACGGGATTGAGGTGGAGCTCAAGCGGATCGACCGGCAGGCCACGCTCTATGTGATCCAGGTGGGCGAGTACCTGTCACAGTCAGCCGCGACCGAAGCGCAGGCGGACCTCGAGGAACGGGGCTATAACGGCGTTGTCGTCAGGGAGTGAGGCCGGTGACTCCACGTCCTCTCGTCGTCTTGGTCACCACCCCGACCCGAGATGAGGGGGAGCGCATCGCGAGGGAATTGGTCGAGGAGCATCTCGCGGCGTGCGTGAATCTCGTGGCGGGGGTGCGCTCGTTCTTCTGGTGGGAGGGGACTATTCAAGACGAGCAGGAGAGCTTGCTCGTCATCAAAAGTCGGGAAGATCGGTTTGAGGCCCTGGCGGCTCGGGTCCGCTCGCTTCACTCCTACGCGCTACCGGAGGTCATCGCCCTTCCAGTCGTCAGGGGTTCAGAGGCCTATCTGGCCTGGATTGACGAAGTCGTGGGGAGCGCGGCTTCGATGAAAGGAGGTGAGGGTCCTGACCAAAAATGACTTGATCAATGCCATTGCGGTCCACGGTCTCTCCAAGCGTCAGGCGGCGGTTGTCGTGGAGGCGGTCTTCGACCTCGTGATCAAGGCCTTCGAACGGGGGGAGGACGTAAGGATTGTCGGCTTCGGCCACTTCCGGATTCGGAAAAAGGCGTCTAGGAAGGGGCGAAACCCCCAGACCGGGTCAGAAATCGAGATTACGGCCCGTCGGGTGTTGACCTTCAAGCCTTCCAAGGGATTGAAGGCAAAGGTGAATACGCGACGATGATGCGCCGGGTTTCTTCCGGCATGACTGTGATACCTGACAAGCTCTTCTTTCGGATTGGGGAAGTGGCCACTCTGACCGAGGTGGCCCCGTACGTGCTCCGGTACTGGGAGTCGGAATTCAAGCTGCTCCGCCCCCAAAAGAACGAAGCCGGGCAGCGGGTCTATCGTCGGAAAGATGTTGAACTGATCGTTCAGATCAAGCACCTCCTCTACGAGGAGCGCCTGACCCTGGAAGGGGCACGCAAGCGTCTTCGGCAAGATACGTCTCACCGCGAGCAAATGGATCTCCCGCTGGCCGATTCACAGTCCCGAGAGACCCTTCGGAAGATCAAGGGACGCCTCGAAGGACTCCACCGGCTGTTGTCACGGGGGTACCCCGAACGGCACTAACCGGATTGCTCATATTCTGCTTGCCACGCTCCTCGATTTTTCGTACAATCCTTCCCGGTTCCGGGGAGGCACGCAACCTGGCTGGGGCCGGCTGAAATGTGATCAAAAACGCTATGGAGGGGTGACATGAAAAGACCGATAGCCGTCATCGTGGGGGTCCTGTTCTGTCTGGGCTGGCAGGCGGGCGTTGTCTCACCTGTGGACGCAGCGGTCTCGGTCAACGGCCAGGTCCGTCTCAATGTGATCTACTCGGATCGGATCTACGGAGCCGGGCAGACCATCGCGCCAACGGATCTCCCCTTCGACAGTGGGCCCGCGGCCGTTAAGGAGCGCGACAACAATCAGACCAACATCGACGCCCGCCGGAGCCGTATCAACGTCAGCAGCTCGGACGACGCCCCGGGAAATATCAAGCTCTCGAGCCTCGTTCAGGTCGACTTCGACACCAGCGACGGCAACGCCCTCACTTCCAACAGTCGCCATCCGCGGCTCCGGCTAGCCTGGGGGCAGGCCGCCTTGCCCAACGGGGTCACGGTGAGGGCCGGGCAGGTTCGGACGATCCTTTCCGAGTTCGGCGACAACCTGATCGGCGGCGTGGCCGCGCCCGATGTGATCAACGAGAACGGCCACTTCGACCAGCTCCAGGCCCGCCAGCCCGGCCTCCAAGTCGCATGGACTGGCAAGATGGGCGGGGGAGACCTGACCGTCGGGGCCGCCGTGGAAAAACAGGCCGTGAGCGCGAAGAGTCGCACCGGCTTCAGCGCGGTGGTGGACGAGCGCCAGGGAGAGGCCCAGGACATGCCCCTCTTTGGCGCGGGCGTGCGCTACCTATCCCCGCTCTTCGCGGTCTTCGCGCGGGGTGGGTTTGCCAGGGCCAAGGTCATTCTGACGGGCGGGAAGGACGTGGACGAGACGGTCTCGCTCTTGGCGATCGGGGCGGAGGTGAAGCCGATTGCCACGTTGACCATCCACGGCCAGTACTGGATCTCGAACGGGCTCGGCCGGATCAACGGGGCCTT
>JACOUJ010000007.1 GCA_016177865.1 Candidatus Rokuibacteriota bacterium | reverse complement strand
GTGAAAAAAAACTACAAGGTCCTCGAAGAATGCGTCGTGGAACTCAAGAGGCACTTGGTCCCGCTGTTCGAAGACCGACCAGTCAGGCCCCTTGGATATCGATGAGCACCTTTGAAAGCGCGTTGATGGTTCAATCCCAGGATCCTGATGCGCAGCTGGTCCGCCAGCTTCGCCACGGTGACGACGCGGCGGTGGAGGCACTCGTGGCGAAGTATGGGGCGAGGGTGTATCAGCTTGCCTTGAAGATCACCGGGAATCCGCAGGACGCCCAAGAGGCGAGTCAGGACGCCCTCTGGAACGCTGTGAGAAAGATCACCTCGTTCAAGGGAGAAGCCGCCCTGGGGAGTTGGGTCTATCGGATCGCGGCGAACGCGGCCTACCAGCGCCTCCGGGGACGGCGGCCCCAGGAACAGTCGTGGGAAAATGTTCTCCCCCGGTTTGATGGAGACGGTCGGCTGATCGAACCTCACGAGGACTGGTCGCCGCGCGTGGACGACCCGCTCCTGGTGGACGAGGCACGGCGGATTATCCAGAAGGCCGTGGACGCTCTTCCCGACGACTACCGGGTGGCTTTCCTCCTCCACGATGTGGAAGGGCTTCCGAACCCTGAAATCGCCCGAGCCCTTGACCTCTCCCTGCCCGCCGTGAAGTCACGGATCCATCGGGCGCGTCTCTTCCTCCGACGCGAGCTGGGCGTCTATTTTGGCCGCGCCAAGGGAAGCGAAACCGCGATCGCTCCCGGGCTCTCGGACAGCCGCTCCTGAAAGGCAAATGGCCTGATGCCGTTTGCCTACTACGATCGCCTCACCCGCCCGAAGCAACGGATCTACCGGAAGAGCGACTCGGTGACTGGAATCCCCCTGCCAACCGCTCGGGCGCTCCGGCCCCTGGTCGGCGGGCTGAGCGGGGCGCTTACCCTGGGTCACCGCCTTCAGACCCAGACAGCGGCGCAGACGCTTGTCGCGGGCCTCACTGCGGGGCTCAACGTTCCCCCCGTGAGGGTCGAGGTGCTGGCCGCGCGCCCCGCGCGGAGCTGGGGCGAATTGCACGGCCTCTACATGCCCTCGGGAGGGGGACGCCCGGCTCGAGTGACGGTCTGGATGCGGACCGCGCGCCAGAAGAGAATCGTTGCCTTCCGGACATTCCTCCGAACCCTGCTTCATGAGCTCTGCCACCACCTTGACTACGAGCGCCTCGGGCTCGCCGACTCCTTTCACACCGAGGGATTCTACAAGCGCGAGTCGAGCCTTCTCCAGCAGCTGGTCGGGGATCACCGCCGCGAGCGGCCCCAAGCCCGCGAGGTTGCAGAGTTGCCCGTTCCCATGCGATGATGCCGGTGGCCTCGAACAGCCATGGACGCGGACTTTTTCAAGAAGATCTTCGCCCAGACCCAGGTGATCCGGACGCCGCTCACGGGCATCATCCAGGGATACCATATCCTTCCCTACATTCTGGTGGGGCCCGAGGAACAACGCGAGCAGCGCTCCGTCGAGATTCGCGGGAAGATCCGCGTCTCGCCTCGGCTCGTCATCTCTCCGAGCGTCCGCGGGGAGACCTACGGGGATCTCTTCCGAGACCCCGACATCATGGATCAGACGCTCGTGGCCCGCGTCTTCAGCTTCTTCTACACAAATCGGCATAACGTGAGCCTGGAAAACGAAGAGTTGAAGGTCACGAAGGCCGACCGGGATCCCACCAGTCAGGTCAACCGGGCCCTGGAGGAGCTGACTCGCCGGGAGATCATCAACACCGGCGTCATCCTCTGTCCCAACATCCGTTTCTACCCGGTCTCGATTGATCGATTCATTACCGAGATCTTGGAGCGCGAGTTTCGCTGAGGCCGCCCCATGCCCATCTCTGGGAGACCGTTTCTTCAGATCCCCGGTCCCACGCTGATCCCTGAACGGATCGTCCGGGCCATGGCCCAACCGATCATCGATCATCGGGGGGCGAAGTTTGCCGCGCTGGTGCGAGAGGTGCTCGATGGGCTCAAGGGGATCTTTCAGACAAGGACCGGCCAGATCGTGATCTATCCGGCCTCCGGGACCGGGGCGTGGGAAGCCTGTCTCGTGAACGCTCTCTCACCCGGCGATCGCGTCCTCAGCTGCGTCAATGGCCACTTCAGTCATCTCTTCGCCAGGACAGCGAACTCCCTGGGGATCGAAGTGGACCGGTTGGAAGTCCCTTACGGGGCCGGGGTCCCGGCCGACCAGGTCGAGGCGCGCCTCCGAGCCGATACCACCCGCCAGATCCGGGCGATCCTCGTCGTCCACAACGAGACCTCCACGGGAGTGGCCTCCAGCGTGGCCGGAGTCCGAGAGGCGATGAACCGGGCGCGCCATCCGGGCCTCCTCTTGGTGGACGTTGTCAGCTCGCTGGCCAGCATTGACTTCCGCTTCGACGAATGGAGAGTGGATGTGGCACTGACTGGCGCACAGAAGGGGCTGATGCTCCCGCCCGGACTTGCCATCCTGGCGGTCAGTGAAAAGGCCCTTCGCGCGAGCCTGGCTGCCAAGTGCCCCCGCGCCTTCTGGGACTGGGGACCGGTTCTGGAACGGAACCAACGCGGAGAGTTTCCCTACACGCCCGCCACGCTTCTCCTGTTTGGTCTCAAGGAGAGCCTCGCCATCCTAAACGAGGAGGGGCTCCCGCAAGTCTTTCGCCGCCATGCCCGGCTGGCCGAGGCGACGCGCCGGGCCGTCTCCGCCTGGGGGCTCCGACTGCTGGCGCAGAACGCGGATGAATACTCCAACACCGTCACGGCCGTGGTGATGCCGGATGGGTTCGATTCCGATGCCTATATCGCCCATGCGAACCAGCGTCTCGACATGTCATTGGGGGTGGGGCTCGGCCAGGTGAAGGGAAAGATTTTCAGGATCGGCCACCTGGGAAGCCTGAACGAATTGGAGCTGCTCGGCGGGCTCGCCGGCGTGGAGATGACGCTCAAGACCTTTGGGGTCAACGTCACGCTCGGTGCCGGGCTCGCGGCGGCCCAGCACTATCTCCTCGAGACCGCCTGACGATGCGCTGGTTCTTGGCCCTCGTCGTCGGACTTCTCGCGGTCCCAGCGGCCTTTGCTCAGCCGCTCCCCCTCTTCGACGCTCACATCCACTACAGCCAGCCGGCGTGGGATGTCTACCCCCCGGACGCGGCCCTGGCCATCCTCCATCGGGCCGGGGTGCGCCGCGCGCTGGTCTCCAGCACCCCCGATGACGGAACCCTCAAACTCTACGAGAAGGCCCCCAGACTGGTGGTCCCGTTCCTCCGCCCATACCGCACACGCGATGACATGGGGACTTGGACACAGGACCCGACCATTCTCCCATACCTGGAGGGACGCTTGGCTCGGGGAATCTATAAGGGGATCGGGGAGTTTCACCTCTCCGTCGGCGAG
>JACOUJ010000006.1 GCA_016177865.1 Candidatus Rokuibacteriota bacterium | reverse complement strand
CTCCCGGCGAAGATCTACGCCAACGAGGGGATCGCACAGGTCCTCTTTTTCGAGTCCGATGAGACCTGCATGGTCTCCTACGCTGACCGCCAGGGAAAGTATCAGGGGCAACTGGGGATCGTGCTGCCGCGGGTCTAGCCCGCTGAGGGGTGGTGAACACGAGATGGCCGACCAGAAGAAGAAAGTCGAACGACCCAAGGGACCTCCCGAAGAGGAGGGAGGCGGGGCGAATCCGGAGGTCGCGAAGAAGGGGAAAAGGATCAAGGAAGATCTGGACAAGCTCCTGGACGAAATTGACGATATCCTCGAGGAGAACGCGGAGGAGTTCGTGAAGAGTTACGTCCAGCGGGGAGGGGAGTAAGGTGCCGATCTACGAGTACCGCTGCTCGGGTTGCGGCACCGAGTTCGAAAAACTCGTCTTGCCGGCAACCGTGGTTGAGTGGCCGACTTGTGAGGGTCACGACCTGACCCGCCAAGTCTCGGTGTTTGGCTTGAAGTCCGGCCTGGATCTCGTCTCTTCCGCAGGGGGTGGGGGGTGCGGGTGCCGCGCCGGGGGGTGCGGGTGCGCGGGGTGATCCTGGGCCTCCGGGCCTTTGGCGCCGCCAAAGAGTGAGCGAGTGTTCCATGGTGAAGATCTACAAAGTGCCGGCCATCAAGTGTGAGGGTTGCGCCTCGACTATCGAGAGGGCCTTGGCGGGGCTGTCAGGCCTCACGGCCACCCAGGTGTCCCTCCCGGCCAAGGAGGTGAGGGTCGAATTTGACCCGGCGCGTCTGAACGAGCGCGAGATTGGCCGGGTGCTGACCGCCGCCGGTTTTCCTCCCGCGGCCTGACAGGTTGCGCCTCCAGCCGCAAAGAATTGTCCACGAAGCGTAGAGTCGCCATTGGCCTCTCCACGACCATCTCGGAACATCATGTGGCTGACGGAGCCGATTTATAAGACGATGTCCCGCATCGATATCCCGGAATTCCTCACCCTGAAGCGGGGTGAACGAGGATGTCTTGGGGCCTGGGGGCATATGAGTGGACCCCTCGAGAGACGGGAATATACACGATCGTGACCGTCAAATAAGTCGGGACCGACGATGGACCTCCACCAGCTCCAGATCTTCGCCAAGATTGTTGAGCTTCGAAGCTTCTCCCGAGCGGCCGAGGCCCTGCGTCTCACCCAACCCACGGTGAGCGAGCACGTTCGTCTCCTGGAGGACGAGATCGGGGGGCGTCTCTTCGACCGTTTGGGTCGTGAGACCGTCCCGACCAAGGCGGGCGAGCTGCTCTACGGTTATGCGTTGCGCCTCTTGGCGTTGCAGGAAGATGCGCGGCGCTCCCTGGATCAGTTCCTCGGCAAGATGTCCGGGGCGCTCTGCGTGGGGGCGAGCACGATCCCGGGGGAATATGTCCTTCCCCCTCTCATGGGAAAGTTCAAGGAGAAGTATCCGGAGATCTCCATCTCTCTCTTAATCCTGGACACGCAGCGGATCCTGGACCTCCTCCTGGAAGGGAAGGTGGAACTGGGGGTCGTGGGGGCGAGAATCGAGCACCGCGCTCTGGAGTACACGCAGCTCATGCCGGATGAATTGGTTCTCGTCGTGCCGGCGAGCCACCCGTGGCATGGCCGAAAGACCGTGACCCTGGCGGAACTCGCCCAGGAGCCCTTGATCATCCGGGAGCGGGGCTCCGGCTCGCGTTATGCGCTGGAGCGTGCGCTTGCCGAAGCGGGGGTGGAGTGGGAGGCCCTCCGGATTATCGGCGAGATGGGGTCCACCCAGGCCATCAAACAGGCCGTGAAGTCCGGCATGGGTCTCAGCATCATTTCGAAGCGGGCGGTGGAGGAGGAGTGTCACCATAACCTGCTCTGGTGCGTCCGGCTCAAGGGACTCCGGGTCTCCCGCCACTTCTATATTGTCATCCATCGGGACCGCACTCGCTCCCCTTTGTGTGAGGCGTTTCTGGACTTCCTGAAGTCCTCCGCCTAGCCCATAGGCCGAGCCGTTCGATCGCTTCCTCTCCTATCAAGCCTTCCGATTTGTCTTCGCTAGAATCCTCGCGGACAATAGCACCGTCCAAACCAAGAGTTACTATCTCGCGACAAAGGAGCCGCCATGCGAGCATTGCTGACCGTGCTGCTGGTCGTGCTGGCCATTCCGGCGTGGGGCTATGAGCCCTCGGTCCTCAAGGTCTCGGCGATTCCCGATGAGAACCCCAACGAGCTTCTCCGGATCTACAGCCCCTTTGCCGACTACCTGTCGAAGGAGCTCAAGCTCAAGGTCCAATTCATTCCTGTGGTCGACTACGCGGCGACCGTGGAAGGGCTCGCGGCCAAGAAGCTGGATCTGGTCTGGTATGGGGGGTTTACGTCCGTCCAGGCCGTGAGGCGGATGGAGGGTCACGCGAAGCGTCTCGTGCTGCGCCAAGAAGATACCGAGTTCAAATCGGTGTTCATCACCCGGCCGGAGACTGGGATCAAAGCCCTCAAGGACCTCCGGGGGAAGGCCTTTTCCTTCGGGAGCACGGGCTCGACCTCGGGCCACCTGATGCCGCGTTCCTTCCTCCTCAAGGATGGCGTCAATCCGGAACGCGATATGAAGCAGGTCGCATACTCCGGCGCTCACGATGCCACGGCCCTCTGGGTCGAATCGGGAAAGGTGGACGCGGGGGCCCTGAACTTTCTCGTCTGGGACAAGCTCGTCCAGACCAAGAAGATAGATACCTCCAAGGTGGTGGTGTTCTGGACGACGCCTCCGTACGTGGATTATGTGTGGACGGCCCGCGGCGATCTGGACAGGGGGCTCCAGGAAAGAATCAGCTCGGCGTTTCTTAAGCTCGACTACTCGAACCCGGAACATCGTCGGCTTCTTGACCTGCACCGCACGAAGAAGTACATCCGGGCCCACGACGAGGACTGGAAGGGAATCGAGGAAGCGGCGATCGCATCAGGGCTCTTGAAGTAGGGATGGCACCCACCTACGAGCTGAAGGGCCTCCGGAAGGTCTTCGACGACGGTTCAGTCGCGGTTGACGGCATCTCCCTGACAATCGAGCCTGGGGAGCATGTGGCCTTTATCGGCCCGAGTGGGGCGGGGAAGACCACGCTCTTTCGGATCCTCAACCTCACCCTCCGTCCCACGGCCGGGGTGGTGCGCCTCGGCGGCGTCGACGTCTCCGGGCTCGGGGAATCTGAGTTACAGAAGGCCCGCCGGCGCATCGGGACAATCTACCAGCAGGGGAACCGGGTCGGACGTCTTCGGGTGGTCCACAACGTCCTCGCGGGAAATCTGGGTCGCTGGTCCACGACCAAGGCGTTTGTGTCGCTCATTTCGCCGCAGGGCGTGGATACAGCCCGCCGGGCCCTCGGCAGGGTCGGAATCTCCGAGAAGCTTTACGCGCGTACCGATGAGCTTTCGGGTGGCCAGCAGCAGCGGGTTGCCATCGCCCGCGTCCTGGTACAGGACCCCGACATCATCCTGGCCGACGAGCCGGTCTCTTCGGTGGACCCCTCGCTGGCCGCCAGCATTGTTACGCTCCTCCGAGACCTCTCAGCGGAGTCGAGAAAAACGCTCTTATTGAACCTCCACAGCGTCGACCTGGCCCTGGCCTCGTTTCCCCGCATCGTGGGCATCCAGGAGGGTCGCATCCTGTTCGACCTCTCTCCTGAAAAGGTGACGCCCGAGATGCTCCGGGTCCTCTACGCCGGGGATGACGAGGCCATCGACATCGAGCGACTCAATGAGATCCTCTCGGTCAGCGGGCTTTGCCGACCGATTCGGAAGTAAGTCGGCCTTTCCCTATCTCTTCGGTTTCTTTTTCCTCATCTCGCTCATCTTGTCACTTCGCTTGGCCCAAGTGGACCCTCGCCTCCTCGTCGAGCCGGCCGCACTGGCAAATCTCGGCCGGTTCGTGCGCGGGATGTTTCCCCCGGAGCTGTCCCGGTCTTTTCTCCAGGTGGTCGGTCCCGCCATCCTCGGGACGATCCAGATCTCGGTCATGGGGACGGTGCTG
>JACOUJ010000005.1 GCA_016177865.1 Candidatus Rokuibacteriota bacterium | reverse complement strand
GCGGATGACGCGGCGGGTACAGGCCCTCGATTCTCACTGCCCCTTGCAGTTTGGAAAAGATCGCCTCAGCCCGCTGGATCTCGTCTCGCGTCACGGGAGCTTCTCTCCCTTGGCGACCTGGGCGGCCAGGCCCCGCGCCCTTCGTTCCTGCCGCTGCCAGATCCATAACCGGCGGTGAGCGATCTCCCGAATGACACGCCGTGCCTCGTCGGTTCTCATGGTGGCCAGCGTGCGAATTGCCTCCTCCCGGATCGGAAAACTGATGGATCTGCTGTTATGCGACAGGGCCAGATCCTGCAGGGCACGTACCGCCTCCTCGCTTTTCAACCTTCCGATCACGTGAATCAGGGTCATTTGGACCGTAGGATCAGGATCCTCGAGGAGCCCGAGGAGCGTCGTGAGGGCGCCGTCCACGCCCCACGTGCCGAGGACTTGGGCCGCCTCTTTCCTCACCCGAGGGTCTGGATACCGGGCGGCCTCAATGATGCAGGGCAGGGTGGAGGGATCGTGAATCTGGCCGAGGATGGTTACGGCGTTCCGGGCGACATACCACCGTGGATCCTCCACCCAAGGCCGGAGGTAAGGGATTGCCGCTGTTCCCATCCGCACTAGCACTTGGCACATGAAGGCGCGGACCGAACGATTTTGTTCGTCCGCCAGGGGGGCGATGAATTCACGGATCCCCGACTCCCCAACCAAACGGAGGTACTCGGTCACAAGCTCAGCGTTCTCCGTCGTCCGATTCTCTTTGACAAGTCCCAGGAGGGCGACGATGCAGCTCTGACTAGCGGCGCCCGCGAACAGGGCCTGGCTCCTCTGGCTATGCTCCGCGACCCACTCGCCTCGGACAGTCCCACTCCGCATCGCGGCCAGGATCTCTAGCGCCAGGTCCAGCCGGCCGCGGTTGAGGGCCTCTTCGATGGTTTCTTCGAGAGCCTCAACGGCCGAGGTCGGGTATTCGTCGGTTTCCCACTTGAAAAGGAGGGCAAGGATGATTCGAACCTCGATCTCCAGGATCCGATCGGCGTGGAAGGAGGCCATCACTCTGTCGCGGACGCGGGCCACAGTCTCCTCATCCACCTTGGTTGAACCGAGCGGGCGAAATCCTCCACGGTTGCGGATGGCTGCGGTGAGGGATTCCAGCAGCCGCTGCTTTTGGACATCCTCCCACGGTAGATCCGCCAGTGCGCTGGCGAGCCCGAGAAACGTTTCTCCGGGGAGCTGCTCGGCGAGGCGCTGGAGCTCATCCTCTGAAAAATGGCTGACCAGGTTGAGTGTCTCTACGTCTTCACCGATGCGGGGGAAGACCCAGTCACGTATCAGCGCGAGCTGGAGCGGCTCGGGGAGGGTGAACACTGCCTCGGCGATGGTTCGGAACAGGACGGCAGACTCCCGCTCCGAGGCGACGAGCCCGCACACGGTTCGGAGGCCAGCATAGATGAGATCAGTGCGATCTCCGTCCCCGACGACCTCCAGCCATTGACTCAGCCGATTCCGGTCCAGGGCCAGGCCCCGCAAGTGGGTTGTCAGCGCCAGGTGGGCCTGATCCACGATAAGCTGGACCCATTCCTCCAGCGTGAGGGTGCGCCACTCCTGCCCCTCCCCCGGGGCGGCCCCAGGCGCGATGGCGATCTCGCCCACCTCGATCTGCTGTACCCCGCCACGCTCCAAGATTTTCCGAGCCCCCCCTCCTTCCTGGATGGCGAACGGATCCATATTCAGCAGGTTCAGAAACTCAACCAGCTCCTGCTCCGTTACGCCTTCCAAGATGGAGACCTCTTTGATCCCACGGGTGAGGAGGTCAAACTGGAGAGGCTCGAGGTTCGGGTCTTTGCTCTGGAGGGCTACCCCACCGGACAGGATGCGGTCTCGTTCGAAACGGACGGGGAAGCTGAGCCCATCGGCGAGGAATTGGGTGATCCCCCGGTGCAGCCGCTGGACCCACTGCCGGACCGCCGGGTTTCCTGGAGGATAAAGCGGCACGATCTTCTTCGCCCTTGCCAGGAGCTTGAGGAATTGTTCGAGGACCTCTTCCTTTTGCATTGCACGATTCCGCTATGGTAACGCGAACGGGTTACACCACTGTTGCGGCCCGTTGAACCGCCTTTCGGACCTCCTCCACAACAATTGGCTTACTCAGATATGGCGCCTCAGTCTCCTCCAGGAAGGCCTTGGTCTGGAGGTTCAGTAGGTCGCCCGTGAGGAAGATGATCCGCTGCTCGAGCCCGGGGTAGAGATGCTCTATCTCTCGATAGAGACCGGGTCCGTCCAGCTCGGGCATCCTGACGTCGCTTAGGATCACATCGTACGCCCGCGCCTGGAGCTTCTGGAGCGCGACGACCCCGTCGGTGGCGGTTTCCACTTGGTGGCCATCGGTGGAGAGAATCATCTTGAGTGTCTTCAAAATACCGGGTTCGTCGTCGACCACCAAAATCGCCCTTTGCTGTCGAGGTGCCTGCTCGTTCACGAGGATCCTTTGCCGATCGCTGGCCTCCACGTTCACCGGAACCTCGACGGAGAAAATCGCCCCCTCTCCGGGAGGACTCTGCACGCCGATGGTTCCCCCGAACCCCTGGATGATACTCTGGCACAACGATAGCCCCAGCCCGGTTCCCTCTCCCGGCGCTTTGGTGGTGAAGAAGGGTTCGAAGATCCGCGCCTGGATTTCCGGAGGGATGCCGGGACCGGAGTCGGCTACCCGGAGCATCACTCGCCCCTCGACACGATCGAACTGGGTGGTGAGGGTAAGGTGGCGGGGAGGGGGGGTCTGGCGCATCGCCTGCTGGGCGTTGGACACAAGATTGATCACCACTTGGTGAAGTTGATGCGGGTCGGCCCAGACGATAGGGAGGTCTTGCGCGAGGTTGAGGGTGACCTGTACGTTGTCTGCCCGGAGCGCGTACAGCAGGAGTTCGATCCCTTCGCTGACAATCTGGTTGAGGGAGACATATTGTCGCTCGGGGGGCCGTCGGCGCGACAGCGCCAGGAGGTTCTTGACCATTCGGGCAGAGCGCTCAGCAGCCTTCGCGATTTCTTCGGCTTCCTCCCGTAGCGGCCCACTGCCGACCATCGTACGCAGAAGATCCGCCCCACCCAAGATCATTGTGAGGAGATTGTTCAGCTCATGCGCTACGCCCGCCAGGAGCTGCCCCGCGGAGGCCAGCTTCTCGGTTTGGCGCAAGGTCTCCTCGGACCGCCTGCGCTGATCAATCTCGTCTTTCAGTACCTCGCTTTTCTGTGCCAGTTCTCGAGATTGCTTCTTGACCTGATCGAGAAGCTCGCTCAGCCAACCGGCCGCCGCGCCGGCCACCGTGCAGAGAATGAGAGTCGACGCACCCCAGCCGATGGTCGCCCATCCCAGCCCTGCTACCAGGCCAACCAGCAACGCGTTCAGTAGACCGACCAGGAG
>JACOUJ010000153.1 GCA_016177865.1 Candidatus Rokuibacteriota bacterium | reverse complement strand
TCTCTCCTACGCGCGGACCTGACAGGCCACCCAGTGCCCGGGCGCGATCTCCTTGAGTCGCTGTTCGTTCTCCGAGCACGACGGCACCCGGATAGGGCAGCGAGTGTGGAACCGGCAGCCGGAGGGAGGCTGAATGGCACTCGGGACGTCTCCCTCCAGGAGGATCCGTTTGCGCTTCGTGGTGGGATCCGGAATCGGAACGGCCGAGAGCAGCGCCTCCGTGTACGGGTGCTTGGGGCGGGTGTACAGCTCCCTGGCCGGCGCCAGCTCCACGATCTTCCCGAGGTACATGACCGCGACGCGGGTCGAGACGTGCTCGACCACGGAGAGGTCATGGGCGATGAAGAGGTAGGTGAGGCCGAACTGCTTCTGGAGATCCTCCAAGAGATTGATGACCTGGGCCTGGATCGAAACGTCGAGGGCAGAAACCGGCTCGTCCGCAATGATCAGCTTGGGAGAGACGGCGAGGGCCCGGGCGATCCCGATGCGCTGGCGCTGACCGCCGGAGAATTCGTGGGGGTAGCGCCGGAGGTGATCCGGCGCGAGGCCGACGGTCTCGAGAAGCTGGACCACCCGATCCTCCCGCTCCCGTCTGGTCTTGGCGAGCTTGTGGATGATGAGCGCCTCGCCGACGATGGAGCCCACGGTCATCCTGGGGTTAAGGGAGGCGTAGGGGTCCTGAAAGATGATCTGCATCTCTTTGCGAAGGGCGCGGAGGGAACGCTTGTCGAGGGTGGTGACGTTTTTGCCGCCGAACCAGACCTCCCCCGATGTGGGCTCGATGAGCCTGAGGATGCACCGGCCGGTGGTGGACTTGCCGCATCCCGACTCGCCGACCAGCCCGAGTGTCTCCCCGGCGTTGATGTCAAAGGAGACTCCATCCACGGCGTGGACCCGCCCGACCTCTCGGGAGAAGAGCCCACCCTTGATGGGAAAATACTTGACGAGATTCTTGACCTGAAGAAGTGGTTGGGCCATCAGCGCTGTGGGCGGGGCGTTAGGCCCGTCATTCTAGTAGAGCCAGCAGGAAACCTTATGCCCCGGCTTCATCTCCCTCAAGACCGGCTCCTTCTCCACGCAGACCCCCATGACGTGGGGACAGCGCGGATTGAAGCGGCAGCCGGGAGGAAAATCGGCCGGGCGCGGCACGACGCCCGGGATAGCCTGAAGGCGACGACGCTCGGTGGCCGCGAGATCAATTCGGGGGACTGAGTTCAAGAGCCCCTGCGTGTAGGGGTGGAGCGGTTCCTTGAAGAGCGTGGTGACCGAGGCCTCCTCCACCACCTTGGCCGCATACATCACGACGACGCGCTGGGCCGTCTCGGCGATGACCCCCATGTCGTGCGTGATCAGCATGACGGCCATCCCCAGCTTGGCCTTCAGCTCGTTCAATAGCTCCAGGATCTGGGCCTGAATCGTCACGTCCAGGGCCGTCGTGGGCTCGTCCGCGATCAGGAGCTTCGGGTGGCATGAGAGCGCCATGGCGATCATGACGCGCTGGCGCATCCCGCCCGAAAGCTGGTGCGGGTACTCTTTGACCCGACGCTCGGGGTTCGGCATGTGGACCAGGCGGAGCATCTCAATGGTCTTCTTGAGGGCCTCGCGTCGGTTGTCCCCCTCGTGAAGCCGGATCGCCTCCGCGATCTGCTCCCCGATCGTGAACACGGGGTTGAGGGACGTCATCGGCTCCTGGAAGATCATGGCGATCTCTTTGCCGCGGATCTTTCGCATCTGGGCCGGCGGCAGATCCAGGAGGTTCCGCCCCTCCCAGAGGATTTGGCCTTCCACAATCTTTCCGGGCGGCTCGGGGATCAGGCGCATGATGGAGAGGGCGGTCACGGTCTTCCCGCACCCCGATTCCCCCACGACTCCCAGCGTCTCACCCCGCTCGATCCGGAGGTCCACGCCGTCCACGGCGCGGACGAGCCCCTCGTCCGTGGAGAAGTAGGTCTTCAGGCCCTTTATTTCGAGGAGCGGGGCCATCCCCGGCAGAGCTCGCGGAAGACCTCGAGGGCGCGGTGGATGTCCTCGCGGTCCACATCCTTATGGGTCACCAAGCGGATGGAGGTGGGGTTGATCTGGTGAATCTTCACCTTGCGAAGCGTCGTCTCGCGGACGAGCGCTTCGGCGCCGCCGGGAGGGTCAACCTGGAAGATGACGATGTTCGTCTGGACGCGCTCCAGGTCCAATCGAATCCCGGGAAGCTGGCTGAGCCCCTCAGCGAGGAGCCTGGCGTTGTCGTGATCTTCTGCCAGCCGGTCCACCATCGTGGTGAGGGCGACAATCCCGGGAGCGGCCAGAACGCCGACCTGGCGGAGGCCACCGCCCAGCCGCTTTCTCCAGCGTCGGGCCCGAGCGACATAGTCGCGGGACCCGACGAGGAGGGAACCGGCTGGCGCCCCGAGCCCCTTTGACAAGCAGAACTGGACAGAGTCCGCCTCGCGAGCGAACTCGCGCACCTCGCGCTTGAGCACCACCGCGGCATTGAAGATTCGCGCGCCGTCCAAGTGAACCGGCACGCCGTGGGCGTGGGCCACCTGGCCGACCGCCGCAATCTCCTCGGGGGAACACACGGTCCCCCCGTGACGATTGTGAGTATTCTCCAGGCAGACGAGGCCGGTAGCGGGGACGTGGAGGTTGATCGGGCGGATGGCGCTTCGAACCTGTTCGGGCGAGGGAAAGCCTCGCTCCGTCTGAAGGGGGCGGGTCTGAAGGCCGCCGATCCGGGCGGCTCCGGCCACTTCGTAATGATAGATGTGCGCGTCGGCGTCGAGGATGATCTCCTGGCCGGGTTCGGTGTGGGACAAGACCCCCACGAGGTTCCCCATCGTTCCCGAGACGACGAAGAGGCCCGCCTCCTTGCCGAAGCGCTTGGCCGCCATCGCCTCCAATCGCTTGACGGTGGGATCCTCCTCCCAGACGTCATCCCCCACCTCTGCCTCGGCCATGGCCTGGCGCATGGCGGGAGTGGGGAGAGTTAGCGTATCGCTTCTGAGGTCTACGATCTCATGCATAAGTTACTTTTCGAGCGATTGGCTCGGTAATGTTTAGGACCCGACCAGAGGTCAGCGGTTTCGGGCCGGCGCGCTCCGCCCCGCCCTGCGCTGCGCACGGCGACACGGCTCGCCATGAGGCGCTCGCCGGGGCAGCCGCCGGCCGAGCCACGGGGTTCCGAGCCGAAGTCATCTAGAGGAGGCGGCCGGCGAAGCGTTGACGCGCCCGCCGCGCCCATCCGGAGTTGGGATATTCATCCACGAGCCTCTGAACCACCCGAGCGGCTTCGGCCCGTCGCCCCTCACGGAAGTGGATTTCCCCGAGGAGATACAGGACCCCGGGGAGCACCGCCGACTGGCGGGCATGGTTCTTCAAAATCAGCTCCAAGCGCTGTAACGCCGCCGCGTACTGCCCTCGGTCGTAGTAGTACTGAGCCACCCAGAGTTCCTTCTGGGCCAGGCGGAGACGGCAGATTTCCATCCTGGCCAGGGCATCAGTCGCATACCGACTTTCCGGGTAGGTCCGCACCATCTTTTCAAACTCGGCCAGGGCCTTCGATGTCAACCCCTGATCTTTCTCCACGGGTTGGAGCTGGTCATAGTAGGAGAGCGCCAGACGGTATTGGGCCAGGTCCGCGATCGGATGCGCCGGATAGAAGGTAAGGAATTCCTGGAAGGACTTCACGGCCTCGTCGTAGTTCTCTTCCCGGTAGAAGGCCTCGCCAATGAGGAAGCGGGCCCGCGGGGCGAACTCCGTGTCGGCATAGGACTCGGCTAGGCGCTTAAAGGTCTTCCGCGCGTCCTCGTATCGCTGGCGCCTGAGATCGTTCTCCCCCTGCTTGTACAGGTCGGCCACTGGAGGGAGGGGCCCCGCGTCCTTCTTCCAGAGGCCGCAGCCGGTCAGAACGGGAAGAAGAAAAGCGAGCAGAAGGAGCCGATAGGGGCGAAAAGACCACAAAGTAAAACGTAGTGTAAGGAACCTCGCAACGGAAGTCAAGCCACGGGAGCGGGGGTCTGTTCGCCAGGATCCCCATAATCAGGGAGGAGACGCTCGTATCTTGTGGACATCAATTGCGACGAGATCATGAAATCCGCGGACGCTCGGTTGCAGGCGACGGGAATATTCCAGACCACAGCGATCCGAAGCAAAGCCTTCACATCCGGATCGTGCGGCTGCGGTTCGAGGGGGTCCCAGAAGAAGATCAAGAAATCGATATTTCCGTCTGCAATCTTCGCGCCGATTTGCTGGTCGCCACCCAGGGGTCCGCTTCGGAGCTTGACGATTTCGAGATCGAGTTCCTGCGTCAGCAGCTTGCCGGTTGCTGCTGTCGCATACAGCTCGTGTTGAGCCAAGAGATCTCTGTTGAACTCTGCCCATTCCAGCAGATCCTGCTTCTTGTTGTCGTGCGCGACCAGGGCGATCTTCTTCGTTGGTTTCATTGACAACTGTTTGTATTCCATACGGCCTCTTGCCGCCTCCCCAGGCGGAGCAGATCAGCAAGGTCTGTTGTCCGCTGCCCGTGATTATCACCGGGATTACTCGCAGGCACCGGCGATTCCTGATGAGATTGTACCACGCGAAGTGGAACGTGGGGTATTGGTCGCCAATGAGGACACTCCCGGAGCGGGATTCCGATTGACACCCCTCCGAGCGTCTGATATGAGGAAGAGGATGAAAGCCCTTGTCTATCCCGCCTTTGATCAGATCGAAATCCAGGAGATCCCGGTCCCCTCGCCCAAGCCGGGCGAACTTCTGATCCGTGTGGCAGCGGTTGGCATCTGCGGTTCCGAGCTCGAGCAATTTGCCAGCCGGAGCCTGCGCCGCCCGCCGCCGCTCATCATGGGGCATGAGTTCTGCGGGCAAGTCGCGGCTGTCGGGGCCGGCATCGCTCACTTTCAGGAGGGGGAGCGCGTCGTGGTCTCCTCCGTGATCCCATGCTTTGCCTGCGACCTCTGCCGAGATGGTCAGACCCACCTCTGCCCTAAGCGCGAGGTCTTCGGGATGCGTCGCCCAGGCGGCTTTGCCGAGTATGTGGCGGTGCCGGTTGCCGTGGCCTTTGCGCTCCCTGAGAAGGTCTCTCCGCTTGAAGGAGCGCTGGTGGAGCCGCTGGCCAATGGGGTTCACGTCTTTTCCCTGGTGCAGTCGCGGTTTCCCGAGACGGTGGTCGTCTTCGGCGCCGGCACCATTGGCCTTCTCGCCCTTCAGGTGGCGAAGGCCCTGGGCGCCTTTCGACTGGTCGTCGTGGACACGAACCCCTTCAGACTGGAGATGGCCCACGAGCTCGGGGCCGAGCCGATCATCAATCCGCGCCAGGAGGACGTGAAGGAGGCGCTCTCGGAGTTTACGCGAGGGCGCGGGGTAGACGTGGCGATCGATGCCGCGGGAGTCGCGGAAACCCGCCAGACCGCGCTCAGCGTCACGCGCCCCGGCGGCGAAGTGGTGTGGATCGGCCTTCACTCGGATCGAACCGATCTCTCGGGACATGAGGTAGTGCTTGGCGAGCGGAAGATCATGGGCTCCTATGCGGTGACCTCGCGAGACATCGAGACCGCTATTGGTCTCTTCGCCCACGGCAAAGTGGAGCTCTCCCCGTGGGTCCGGCCCTTCCCCCTCACGGAGGGGGCGCGAGTCTTCCGGGAACTTTTGGGGCAGCCGAGCGACTATATCAAAGGCGTCCTCCTCCCGTAGTCAGGGCACCCGGGCCAGGTCCCCAAAGGAAGTAAACATGAATAAGCCACTGGTCGTCGTGGCTGGCCAGATTCATCCGGCCGGCATCGAGATCTTAGAGGCTCTGGCTCGGGTCGTGGTCGCCGAGGAGAGCTTCGAGGGTGTTATCCAATATGCGGATCAGGTCGAGGCCATCCTCGTGAGGAATCATCCGGCCCTGGACGAGGAACTCATGGCGGCCTGCCCTCGCCTCAGATGTGTCGCCCGCCACGGCGTTGGACTTGACAACGTGGACCTGGCCGCCGCCACCCGCCTTGGGCTTCCGGTCCTCTACGCGCCCGGGCAGAACTCCGACTCGGTCGCCGAACATACATTGCTGCTCATGCTGGCCGTGGCCAAGGGGCTCCGCTCCCTCGATGCCCGCGTGCGTCGCG
>JACOUJ010000004.1 GCA_016177865.1 Candidatus Rokuibacteriota bacterium | reverse complement strand
GCTCGGCCTCGGCCTGCTTGGACATGGCGCGCTGCATGTCCTGGGGGAGGTCCACGTGCTTCACCTCGACGGTGCTCACCTTGACGCCCCACGGATCGGTGTGCTCATCGATGATCCGCTGGAGGAGCTGGTTGATCTTGTCGCGGGCAGAGAGGAGGTCATCCAGCTCCTGCTGGCCAAGGACCGAGCGGAGAGTCGTCTGGGAAAGCTGCGACGTCGCGTAGAGATAGTCTTCGACCGCGACGATGGCCCTTTGCGGATCCACGACGCGGAAAAGGATCACCGCGTTCACCTTGATCGACACGTTATCGCGGGTGATGACGTCCTGCGGCGGCACATCCATCGCCACGGTGCGCAAGCTCACCTTCACCATCTTGTCCACGAAGGGGATCAAGATCATGATGCCGGGGCCGTTTCCATCCCCCCCGGGGTTCCAGATGGACCTCGCGAGACGGCCGAAGCGAAAGATCACGCCCCGCTCGTATTCGCGAAGGATTCTCACGGCGCTGCCGAGGACAAACAGGACGATTACGATCGGAACCACAAAGGCCGTCAAAAGCTCAAACATCGTTCTCATCCTTCCTGCGTCTTTCTGACCCGCAACGTAAGATGTTCCACCCCGACGACCGTCACCCGCTCCCCTTCCCTGATCTCTGCCCCGTCGGAGATCGCTCGCCAGAGCTCCCCCTGGACGAAGACATTGCCGTTTGGGGCCAGAGCCGATCGGGCCACCCCCACCTGGCCGACCAAGCCCTGGGTGCCGGTGGTGGGCCGGCGCTGGAGGGCCCGAATCCCGGCGGTGAGGGCGAAGAAGAAGATCCCGGCGGTCGTGGCGACAGTGGGGATAATCACCTTCCAGGACACCCGGAGGCCCGCCTCCGGGGCCTCGAAGAGCATGAGAGACCCGAAGATCATCGAGATGATTCCACCGATCGTCAGGATGCCGTGGCTGACCACCTTGATCTCCGCGATGAACAAGACGATGCCGAACAGGATCAGGAGAAGCCCCGCATAGTTGATGGGAAGGCTCTGGAAGGCAAAGAAGGCCAAAATCAGTGAGATCCCGCCGACCACCCCGGGCAGGATCACGCCGGGGTTGGCGAGCTCGAAGAAGAGGCCGAGCATTCCGAGCATGAGAAGGATGTACGCAATGTTGGGATCGGTGATCAGGCCCAGGAATCTGTCTCTGAACCCGATCTCGTAGCTCTTGACCGTCGCCCCCGCGGTCCTGAGCGTTTTGGTCCCCGCCGCTGTCTTGATCTTCGTCCCCTCGATCTTTTGCAGCAGATCAGGAATGGATTCGGCGACCAGATCAATGATCTTGAGCTTGAGCGCCTCGCGTTCGGTCGCCGACACGCTCTTCCGGACCGCCTGCTCCGCCCACTCCACGTTCCGCCCCCGCTCGAGGGCGATCGTGCGGATGAAGGCGGCGGCGTCATTCTCGATCTTCTTCATCGACTCTTTATCCACCTGACCGCCACCCACCGCCACCGGGTGGGCCGCGCCGATATTGGTCGCCGGGGCCATCGCCGCCACGTGGGCCGCAAGCGTGATGAACGCGCCGGCCGAGGCGGCCCGGGCGCCTGTCGGGGACACATAAACCACCACAGGGACGTCGGAGTTGAGCATTTTCTGAACGATCGAGCGCATGGAGCGCTCCAGGCCGCCCGGCGTATCGAGAAGGACGATCAGGGCCTCGGCGCCCTCCGCCTTGGCCCGATCGATCGCCGTGCTGACGAGGCGAAGGGTCGCCGGGGTGATGGCGCCGTCAATCTGGATGGTCGAAACGGTCGACGCGGCCTCGGCTTGAGGGGCGATGGGAGAGACCCCCTCGAGGCCGAAAAGGGCCAGGCACAGGAACAGACCAAGACCCCGCATCTCTCTACTCGGTGGTGCCACTATACCACTTCCCCTCTCGCTTGAGAAACGCATGGCCTGCTTCGCCGTGACCACAAAGGACAGGCCGGCTACGAGAGGAGGGCGAGGAGCGACACAAACTCGAACAGAAGATTCGCGCCCAGGAGCGCCGTGATCTGTCCCGGTCCATCGTACGAAGGCGAGACCTCCACAAGATCGAAGCCCACGATGTCGAGCCCCCGCAGGGCGCGGACCAAACCAAGGGCTTCAGACGAAGTGAGCCCGCCGATTTCCGGGGTCCCGGTCCCCGGGGCGTACGCCGGGTCCACGACGTCAATGTCGAAGGAGCAGTAAAGCCTTTTCTCTCTGAGACGGGCGAACCGCTGGGCGACCCCGGAGACCCCCTGATCCTTGATGGCGCCGATCGGGATGACTTCAATCCCATGCTCCGCCTGGAAGTCAAAGTCTCGAGGTGAATAGAGCGGTCCACGGATCCCGAGTTGGATGGTGTGGTGGGTATCGAGAAGCCCTTCCTCCACCGCCCGGCGGAACATGCTCCCGTGGAAGTGCTTGGCCCCCAAATACTCATCCCACGTGTCCGTGTGGGCGTCGAAATGCGCCAGGGCGAGGGGTCCGTGCCGCCGCGCCAGGGCCCGGAGGATCGGCAGCGAGATCGAGTGATCGCCCCCCACCGAGATCGGCCGAACCTGATGGCGGACGAGCTCGGCGATGCCCGACTCAATTCGTTCGTGAGTCTGTTCGATCGAGACAGGGGCCACGTCGATATCGCCGTAGTCTGCCACTCGCAGCCGCTCGAATGGAGCGACCTGGAGGACCGGGTGGTACGGGCGGATCAGGGCGGACTGAATCCGGATCTCCCTCGGGCCGAACCGGGCGCCGGTTCGGTACGACGTCCCGCCGTCGAAGGGGATACCAACCAGGGCCACGTCGAGGGCTTGCGGATCACGGCAATGCGGGAGGCGCATGAAGGTGGGAATCTGGCCGAATCTGGGGGAGACGAACGGATCAAGGGGGCGAAACTCAGCCACCCTTAGGTTGGCCTGTCCGGGGCAGCCCCGCCAGCTCGAACTGAACGCACCCGGGGTACCTTTCTGGAATAATATTTCGATGCTTGCGGGCCATAGTTCTTGCTTTACTCGAAGAGGCGGCGCACGTGGGCCAAGCCCGCAACCAGAACCTCGATCTCAGCCTCCGTGTTGTAGAGGTAAAAGCTTGCCCTGGCGGTCCCGGGAACCCCGAGACGGCGCATGAGTGGCATCGCGCAATGATGTCCGCCCCTGACGGCGATCCCCTCCTGATCCAGCGCCTGAGCCACGTCGTGAGGATGAATCCCCTCCAGATTGAACGTAATCACGCCGCCTTTGTCAGCGGCGCTCAGTGGTCCGTAGAGGATCACCCCGGGCTCGCGACGGAGGGCATCGAGGGCCGCGTCCCCGTCCTCGGCGATCTGG
>JACOUJ010000003.1 GCA_016177865.1 Candidatus Rokuibacteriota bacterium | reverse complement strand
TCTTGTCCCAGCTCCAGGAATCCGCCGAGCGCTACTGGGGGAGCCTGCCCCAGTGGCGCGCGCGGGGCGAGACGATCGACGACGTTGCGCCGATGAGCTATCCCGTCCGACTGACACACGAGTAGCCCGGCGATGCTCTCCCGCCGCCAGTTTCTGGCCCTCCCGCTGGCCTTCCTCTTTGCCCCTCGGCTCGGCCAGACCAGCGAGCTGGTCCGCTCAGCCACGTATCACGCCGAGATCACTATTCTGTTCGGCCTCTTCACGTTCACGCTTGACGGCACGGTGGACGAGGAGGTGGACCGGATCGCCGGGCGCTACCGGGTCCAGATCGTCGGGGACGGACCCGGGATCGCACACCGAGTCGAATCAGTCGGTCGCATCCGAGAGCGGAGCTTTACTCCGACGGCCACGACCCTGATCTCCACGATCCGAGGGCGCGTGGGCCGGACCCAGATCAGCTACGACCACGAGCGAGGGCTGGTTCACTACCACCACACGAGCGAGACGTTCTTTCTCGGCCGCCGGCGCATGGCGGAGGACACCATTCGGATCCCGGACGGACAACCGTTGGACGACCTCCTCACTGCCGCCCTGAACTACGGCCAGGGGCTCCTCGAAACGGACGGGCAGGGGACATATCGAACGCTCGTCGTCCGGCGCACCCGTCGGGCGGGGGAAGGCCCGGACGACATCCACCCCGGCGGATACCGGGCGGAGATCGTGCCGGTCCGATTCACCGTGACCCAGGAGGGGGAAACCGGCCGGCCCGTGGTCCTCCTGGATCTCACCCCCTTTTCGTCATGGGCCACGACGGGCCACCCGGCGCGAATCATCTTCGGGCCCGACGGACGGCCCGAGTCCCTCCAGCTCTCTCTCATCCTCGGCACGACCGTCCGGGCCAACTTCCATTCGATCCACTGACCCCTCCGTTTGCCGTCCTAGCATGCTGGTTCGAGCGCGGGCTTTGCCCGCGCAAGCTCGGGGGGAGGTTCGGCCATAGGCTGGCCGGTCTAAGGCCAGCCGAGATGAATACTGGGCGTGCCCCCCTCCGAGTGAACTACCGCCCTTGAAAGCGGGGCGGGCGTTTCTCCCGGAAAGCCTGCGCGCCCTCCCGGGCATCGTCGCTCCCGATCAGAAGACTCGATCCAAGCCGCTCCAAGACTCGCCCGGTGGCGGGGTCCACACCGAGGGCGGCGTTGATGACGTGCTTGGCGAGCCCGATGGCCAGGGGGCCCTTCCTGATGAGGGTCTCCGCCATCTCGCGCGCCTTCGGCATCAGCGCATCAGGCGGGACGACCAAGTTGACCAGGCCAAACGTCTCGGCCCGCTCGGCGCTGATCAGCTCTCCCATGAGAATCAGCTCTTTCGCCCGACCAATGCCCACCACATGGAACAGACGGGAGCACCCTCCGGAACCTGGAATGATCCCGGCATTGACCTCCGGGAACCCCAAACGGGCGGAGCCGGCCGCGATGCGCAGGTCACAGGAGAGGGCAAGCTCCAGCCCGCCACCGGCGCAGGTCCCGTTGATGGCGGCGATGACCGGCTTCTCCAGATACTCCAGATCGTCGAAGAGGCGGTGGGTGAGGCGCCGGGCCCTGGTCCGGATCACGGGACCCCACTCCTCGAAGTTGAACCACTCGTAGTCCGCGCCGGAAGAGAAGGCGCGCCCCGCGCCGGTGAGGATCAGGACCCGGATCTCGTCCCGCTCATAGACCTCTTCGACGACTTGGAACAGCTCATCCACCATGGCCCCGTTGAAGGCATTCAGCTTCTCGGGTCTATTCATGGTCACGGTCGCGATCCCATCGTTAACCTCGTAGCGGATTGTCTCGAACGCCATGCGCGCCTCCTTCATGATGTAGAATGGGAATCTGTATGGACGCCGCCCATCTGATGCGGGTCGCGCTCGGTCACAGCCCTCCTGACCTTCTCCTCCGTGGTGGCCGGGTCGTCAACGTCTACTCCGGCGAGGTCCTCGACGGCTGGGAGGTGGCCATCGCGGGAGATCGGATCGCTGCCGTCGCGCCGCCGGAGAGCATCAGCGCCGGCCCCGCGACCACGGTCCTGGACGTCAGCGGGAAAGTGATCACCCCGGGCTTCATCGACGGCCACACCCACATGGACACCCTCATGCTCCCTCAGGCCCTGATCCCCTGGGCCCTCCGCGGCGGCACGACCACCATTATCACGGAGATCGAGGTGTTGGGAAGCGCCATGGGTCTTCCCGGGATCGGCTGGTTTCTCGAGGCGGTTCGCGATCAACCGGTTCGCTTTTACGCCACGGCCCCGATCGTGACCTACCTCTCGACCGATGATGGAGCCGGGCGCCCCATACTCAGCCAGGCCGACATCGAGAAGCTTCTCGATGATCCGAGGGTCTTGGGGCTCGGCGAGGTCTATTGGCACCGGCTGGTGGCTGAGCCGGAGAAAGTCCTTCCCTTGATTGAGGCCTGCCGCCGACGAGGGAAGTGGGTGGAGGGGCACACGGCCGGGGCCCGGGGATTGAAGCTCCAGGCGTGCGTCGCCGCGGGAATCAATTCGTGCCACGAGCCCATTACGCCTGAGGAGGCGTTGGAGCGGCTCCGCGCCGGAATGCACGTCATGCTTCGCGAAGGATCTGTCCGGCGCGATCTCCAGGCGGTGGCTCCGCTCCGCGAGAACGGGGTCAACCTCCGACGCGCGATCCTGGTGAGCGATACGATCTGGCCTCAGGCCCTGGTTGCCCGAGGGTACATGGACGGAATTGTCCAACGGGCCATTGACCTTGGGTTTGATCCTGTCGAGGCCATTCAGATGGCAACCCTCAACGTGGCGGAGCACTTCGGCCTCGACAGGGACCTTGGCGGAATCGCCCCGGGTCGCTTGGCAGACTTGCTCATTCTTCCGGACCTCAAGCGGATCCGGCCGGAAGGGGTTCTGGTCGGCGGGAAGGTCGTGGTGTGGAACGGCGAGTGCCGCGTGAGCCCAAGCGCGCCGCCTCCCCCGAAGATCGGCTCGCCCTCCTTCCCCCGCCCCCTGGCGCCCGAGACCTTCGCCCTGGGTGCGCCGGGGCGGCAATCCACCGCTCGGCTCCGCGCGATCCAGTTCAAGGGTGACATCCTGACCAGCGAGCTGGCCGTGACTCTGCCGGTCGAGCGCGGGAGGGTTGTCGTCAACCCCGAGCGCGATCTCTTGAAAGTGGCCGCGTTCGACCGCCGCGGCCACGGCCGCCTGGCCCTGGGGGTATTGCACGGGTTTGGGCTCAAGTCCGGGGCTGTCGCGACGAGCCTCTGCTTCGATAGTGGTGACGTGGTGGTGGTCGGGGCGAGCGACGAGGCAATGGCGCAGGTGGCCCGAGCCGTCGTCGACGCGGGCGGCGGCTACGGGGTCGCCAAGGACGACCGCGTCGAGCTCCTCCCCATGCCGATCGGTGGCGTCATCTCTCCGCTCTCCGTTCCCGAGATCGCGGCCCGCCTGGACGCGATCGAGCAGTCTATCCGCTCCCTCGGCTCCGAGCTTCGTAACCCCTTCCTGGCGATTCAGATCCTCACTTTCATGGCGATCCCCGCGCTCCGCATTACCTCTCGCGGCCTCCTAGACGTCAAGTCCATTCGCACCGTCGATCTCTTCCTGCCATAAGGTCCGGTCTCATCGCCCCCTTGTCAAGGGTGAGGGAGTGGCGTATTCTATCTTTGCGTTCGCGAATGGGAGAACTTGTTCTCCTTTTCCTCAGTACGATCCGGCTTCGTCCCTATGTGTTTTTCTTCTTTGGCTGCTTTCTCGGAGCGGCGACGGCGGATCTGGGCTGGCGTCGCGCCGGGCTCTTCACGGGCCTTACGTGGCTCACGGCCTTTGTGGCGGAGTATTCGTCCACCCGCACGGGGATCCCGTTCGGCCTCTACCACTACATCGCGGCGACGCGGGGGCAGGAGCTGTACCTGGCCAACGTCCCGTTTATGGACTCCCTCTCGTTCACGTTTCTGGCTTACGGGGCCTTCTCTCTGGCTCGCCTCGTGGCCGGGAAGTGGCCGGGGCCAGTCCGCCTCGCCTTCTGGAGCGGAATCTTCATGATGCTGATCGACATGCTCATCGATCCTTTGGCCGTCCGCGGGGACCGCTGGTTTCTGGGGAAGATCTTTTATTATCCCAACGGTGGGTTCTACTTCGGCGTCCCGCTCTCGAACTTCGTGGGGTGGGCGGTGGTGGGCTGGATTGGTATCGGGAGCTACCTCGCGATGGCGGGGCCGGGAAGGCTCGGGACCAACGATCCGCGCTGGGGAGTCGCGCTCTATTCATGGGTGTGGACGTTTTCTCTCGCCATGACCTGGTGGATCGGCGAGCCCGCCCTGCTTTCGGTCGGGCTCGCCCTCTCCCTGGCGTTGGTGGTCGCCTTCGCCTGCACCGTTCGGCAGAGAGCGGCACTGGAGGACGTGACGTGAGCGTCCCCCTCTCTCAGATGTGGACGGTCACGTCCTATGTGCTCAGGCAGAAGCTCGCCGGGCGAAGGCGCTATCCGCTCGTGCTGATGTTGGAGCCGCTCTTCCGGTGCAACCTCGCGTGCGCCGGGTGCGGGAAGATCCAGTACCCGCCACAAATTCTGAAGAAGCACCTG
>JACOUJ010000002.1 GCA_016177865.1 Candidatus Rokuibacteriota bacterium | reverse complement strand
GATCAGGTCCGGGATGCTGATCCCGAGGACGCCCTTCACGTGGAGGCGATACCGGAACCGGGTGAGGTGCGCCCGAAACCCGTCGCGCTCCGGGGCCAGCGGGAGCGCGTCGAGCAACGACCGGAGGCGGCGGAAGTCCCTCGGCGATTGGGCGCCGGGCACGACCTCGGCCTTGACGAGACCGGTGGTGCAGACGAGGCGATGGGTGAGCAGATAGTCGAGTACGAGGCTTGCCGGAGCATCCGGGCGGCGGAAGAACTCGGTCCAGATCGAGCTATCGACCAGGATCAGACTCATCGGCGCCGCACGGGCCAGGTGCCGGCGACGCGTTCGCCAGGGAGCTCCTTCAGGTCCACGTTGAGCCGGACCTTGCCCCGCAGGGCGCGAAGCTGCGCGATCTTGGCGGCGCTCACGAGTTGCTGAAGCGCCATGACGACTGTCATGGTCTTTGTCCGTGCACCACACGCGCGTTGCGCCGCGGCCAGCAGGCCCTCTGGAAGATCCAGGGTTGTGCGCATGGGAAGGCCTCCCTCGGTCTTATGCCTATCGATGCATAGATAACATGCCGACCCGGACACGTCAGGCAAGAGGTTGACGTGAAATGCCCGGACGGGGTGGCTGGGGGCTTCGCGGGTGAGAGGGCCCGCAGCAGCTGGCTCAGCGGAATGGTCGTGAAAGCGAGCGGCCCGATGATCGCAAGCGTCACCGGCACCCCCCAGAGGTCGCAGGCGGGAGCAGGCGCTAGACCTCCTGGCGGGCGAAGTAGCCGAGTGAGCCGTGGCAGATGATACCCGCCGGGTTGCCGGAAAGGACGCTCGGGGTATGATGAAAAATCATACTCGAAGCGGAGGCCAGCATGGCGGCCGGAAAGATCGCGATCACGCTCGACAGAGGTCTTCTCAAGGAGATCGATCGCGGGGTCAAAAGCGGCCTGTTCAAGAACCGGAGCCGGGCCATCGAGGAAGCCGTAAGGGAGAAGCTCGAGCGCCACCGGCAGCGCCGGCTCGTGAGCGAGGTGAAGAAGCTCGATCCGAAGGAAGGGCGCGCGCTCGCGGAAGAGGGGATGACCGGCGAGGAGGCCACGTGGCCCGGGTACTGAGGCGGGAGGTCTACTGGGCGGACCTCAATCCGGCACGGGGGCGCAAGCAGGCGGGGCTTCGGCCCGTGCTGGTGATCAGCCACGAACCGGGAGTCGTCAGGGCAGCAAGAGCCATCGAGAGGTGATCATCCTGTTTCCGATCGAACACCTGGCTTGTCAGTCCTCCGTCGATGAAGTAGCTCCGATGAGGCCAGATTCGTCGATAGAGTAGGCCGTGCGTGATCCGCTGCCCCGGTCGATATTCGGGACCGGTCACGTTGACGTCAGTCGGGGAAACGAGGGTGGCCTAATGAGCCAGGAACTCGGAGACGCGCGCGACAAAGGCCTCCGGGCGACCTACCTCACCTTCTTCCAACACGCGATCGGTGTGACGCTCCGCCACGTAATATTCTCCGCCGCGGCTGAGCACGGTGACGACGACTTCCAGATCACGCGGCTCCCAACGCAATACCACGCCACCCGCGGTAGACGGGCCCACGATTGGAGGTGGCACTCGCTTTGGGACGTGGGTCGCCACCATCGTGACCAACGTGACCGCATTGGCCCGGGCCTGCGAATCGATGGGGTTCGCCCCGTACGAATCCCAGTTCTCCCGCAGGCGAGCGAGCTCTGAGATCTCCGCTACCACCCGCTGGTAATCCGGATCAAGGAGCGCCGGGCGGGGAGGATCGAATGCTCTAGGATCTTGCGTGCTATGCAGGACTTCAGCGTCAGGGGTGGTTGCCACGTCGGAACCTGTTGGCGCCATATGACTTACCCTCCAAGGGGCTTCGATTGTATCACGCGAAAGGTCTTGCTCCCGACGTGTCGCCCGTTGGCGAGCAACCTGAATTCGTATAGTCCGGGGGCGGGGAGCACCAGGTTGGTGAGGCTGAGTACCAGCTCCCCCACCCCCATCCGATCTGGCCTCGGCGATCTTGGTTGCCTCCTCCAGGCGGATCAACTCGAGAGTAAAGTCATACGGACCCTCTGCATCTGTCATCTTGGCGTATACGACCAGGCTGTTGTGCCTATAGGGAAAGCTCTGAGCATTGACGTTCTCGAATATCCCGATCAGGCTCACCTTACCAGTGCCCTCCTCCCGTATCGCCAAGTCGGCGATCAGCATCGCCGAAAGGAAAGGAAGGGGACCGCTAGCCGCTGCCTTACCCCCTGGATTCACTGGACCTCGCCTTCACGGAGAAAATCGCCCGCAGCCGTTAGAGGCGCATGACCGCTCGCCGTGATTGTACACCGAGCCTCAGCACGTCGTAACCTACTCGCGGCGGCCAGAAACCAACCAGCAACAGTGTCGCGCGCATCCGTGGTTCTGGCCCGATCGTGCCGAGGGGGAAACCCGGTTGTCTCGCAGGCCCGGGGGCGAGGGCCGTCTTGAGGCCGCGGCCTCCTCACCTGTCCTCGCTGCAGCGGCCGCCGGCGCGTCGTCGCGGTCGTGCCCAGCCCTCCGTCCTGCGGCGGTTCCTGGGAGCCCTGGGGCTCGCCGGCGAGCCACCTCCCCCGCCCCCGAGCAAGCGAATGGGTAGCCTGAGCGTGGACGAGGTCGCTCACGTCGTGGAACGCCTGTTCGAGCTGGTCGGCTGAGCGGACCCCGAATCCCGCTGGCGATTTCTCGGATCACCGGAGAAGATCAAGGAACGCTCGGGGAGAGACGATCCGGACTCCCCGAAACGTGTTGAGGGGTTGGAGGTGCCTCTTGTCGCCGGTCACGAGAAAGTCCGCCCGGGCGGCCAGCGCGCACTCGAGGATCCGGTGATCGGGATCATGGGCCACGATGCCCGAGAGCTTGATCCTAGGTCTTATCAGCGAGGCGAGCGAATTCACCTCGGCAAGGGCCTCTCGAACCTGTGGGGCGGACCAGCCGAAGGCGTCGCCGAGCACGAGCTTCAACTCTCTCAAGATGGGCCGAGACACGAAGAGATCCACCACGCTCGCGCGGGCGAGGGCGAGGATGGCCTCGCAGGTTCCCCCGAAAACGATGGCGGAGATGTAGATGTTCGTGTCGGGGACAACCCGGATCACTCCGGCGCCTTCCGCCGCTCGGTCCGCACTTTGTCCAGCAGGCGCTGGAGATCCACTTCACTTTTGAGCCCCAGTCGGGCAGCCGTCTCGGTGCCCCACTGACGAAGGCGCTGCCATCGGCGGGAGGTCAGGTACTGCCGGAGGGCGTCCCGGATCAACTCGCTCCGCGTTCGTGCCTCTTCCCGCGCGACGCGCTCTGCCTCCCGTAGCAGGTCGGCCGGCAGCGAGATCGTGATCGGTTTGGTACTGCGCATCCCGAACTCCCTCTACCTGTATTACTCGGTAATACTCTATGCGGGCCCCCTTGGATCTGTCAATGAGTCCCTGCCAGCGGAGAGGAAGAGTTCAGCGGAGCCGGCCTGGCGGGGGTCGGTCTGCATGCCGTAGCCGCCTCGGCACGGGCGTTTGCCGCCGAGGGTGCCGAAGATTGGGCGGGTACGGCGAATGGGCGAGTGAAGGCCTGACGGCAGACGCAACCTGACGCTGCAGCGGACCGGGACCGCGATACTCGCCCCCGAACCCTGAGCGCGAGCGTCAGGTTGCCAGCGAGAACATCTTCCCTACCGCCTTCGGGAGCTCGATGGCCGCGAACAGCCCCTCGGGGAAGAGGTAGTCTTCGCCAGACTCGTCGAGGACACGGAGTAGTCCACGCTTCCGGGCGTCCGGGTCGGGAATCACGGGGTAGATCCGTCGCACCACGAGAGAGGCCTTGTACCCCGCATTCTTGACGCACACGACGTACTGGGTCTCAGAGCTGCGTCGCTTCATGGCTGCTCCCGCAGGATCTTGTTGATGGTAGGAGCCTGGTGCTCTCGCGCGGCAAGGCCGACGGGGACGGGGTACTGTTTCAGTTTGGCGGGGGAACGATCTCGCCGCGAAGGTCCGAGATCAGAATGCCAGTGTCCAGATTCCCTCGACGCCGTTATAGACAATCTGAAAAGACCTGAGGATGTCCCGACCGAGCAGAGCGGAGAAGCCAAGGGCGGCAAGCTGACTTCCAATCACGACGCTGAACGGTACAGTGGGAATCGGTGTGCCGGGGAAAGAAATGTTGCATGCGTACAAGGGCTGCTGGACGACTCCCCCTGGAGTAGCGACTGGGGCCACCCCGGTCGGGCTCAACCCCAGCTGGTTGAGGACGTTCTGCTCTACGGCGGTGATCGAAGCTCCGGTATCAATCAGCGCTACTCCGATGTGGGGCGGCGGGAGTGGGCGTCCGGCGCGCTGCAGTGCATTAGCCAAGGCGGACGAGATGCTGATCTCGGCTTGCAGCGCGGGACCCCGTACACGTAGCTGCTCTGGGTCCATCATGTTGGTCTGCGGGTTTAGCCACCAGCGACTAAAGACTGGCACGAATCGAGTACGCCAGGAGAGGCACTTGCTCGAGCGGATATTGCTCGACGATCTGCTGGATCAGGAAGGCGTCGGACCCGAAGCGAGCCACGCCCTGGGTGTACGCTTCCTCCCGTGTGGGAAAGATCCCCACGAGCGCTCGACCCTTCACCAGTGCGAACTGGCCATGATGAGTCTTTAGGAGTTCAGGCTTCTTCTCTTCGAAGAAGGCCAGCTCTTCCCTCAGGACTTCCACGGTCAATCCCCCTCTGTGACGTAGAGCACCAGGGCCTGCTTGTGATTATCCACCTTCTCAGCCACGAGGGTCAAACTGAGACAGGCGAGACGGGCCAAGGGCGATGCCACGCGTGAGTCGGGCGCCTCGGCACGGGCGTTCGCCGAACGTGCCGAGAATCCGGCGGGTATGGGGAATGGGCGGCGGGCGGAGTAAGATGGGGGCGCGCATGAACCCGCTGGCGGAGCTGGTCGGGGAGAGTCCGGGGATCGCGGCCGTCCGGGAGACGATCGGGCGGCTCCTCCAGCGCCACTCGGATGCCCGCCGCCTGCCGCCGATCCTGATCCAGGGCGAGACCGGGACGGGGAAGGGGCTGGTCGCGCGGGCGATTCACCGCGCGGGGCCCCGGGCCGCGGGGCCGTTCGTTGACGTCAACTGCGCGGCGATTCCGGACACCCTGCTGGAGGCGGAGATGT
>JACOUJ010000001.1 GCA_016177865.1 Candidatus Rokuibacteriota bacterium | reverse complement strand
TAGGCCTGGCCCGGGCCGTGCCGGTCTCGATGGCCCAGGGCCTCGGCGATCCGGTCCAGGTACGCACGGAAGCGACGAGCGCGAGCGTCCAGTATGGGTGCCATGCCCCAATGCTTCCATGGTACCCCTCAAAAACCCTAATTTTATTGACACAGTAGTACTAGTGCCGTCCCAACTGACTCTAAGGGACTGTCAACCGCGGAGAGACCACGGTGCTGTGGGGCATTCGATTGGCGGTGAGAAGATCGCCCCGATCAGGTCCCGAAGGTCCAGGAGCTCAGATACCCCCGTTGCTCGGCGGTCAACTCGTCGACCTCGACTCCCATAGAGGCCAGCTTGAGGCGGGCGATCTCTCGGTCAATCTCCACCGGAACCGGGTACACCTTCCGCCCGAGAGTCCGGGCGTGCTTTACCAAGTACTCAACCGAAAGGGCCTGGTTGGCGAAGCTCATGTCCATCACGGCGGCGGGATGACCCTCTGCCGACACCAGGTTGATCAGGCGCCCCTCCCCAAGGACATAGAGCCGCCGCCCATCCCGAAGCGTATACTCCTCGACGAAGGGGCGGATGGTTCGTTTGGCCTGGCTCATCGCCTCCAAGGCTTCGAGATCCACCTCCACATTGAAATGCCCCGAGTTGGCGATGACGGCCCCATCCTTCATCCGATGGAAATGCTCGGCGCGGATGACATGAAGATTTCCCGTGACCGTGACAAAAACCTCCCCTTCCTCCGCGGCCCTGGCCAGCGGGAGGACCCGGTAGCCTTCCATGACCGCCTCCAGGGCCCGAAGAGGATCCGTCTCCGTCACAATGACCTGCGCCCCCATCCCGCGCGCCCGAGCCGCCAACCCTCGACCACACATCCCGTATCCCACCACCACAAACGGTTTCCCCGCAAGCAAGAGGTTGGTCGCGCGGAGAATTCCATCCACGGTGGACTGGCCGGTGCCGTACCGGTTGTCAAAGAGGTGCTTCGTGTCGGCGTCATTCACCGCCACGATGGGGTACCCCAGCACCCCTTCCTGCGCCATAGAGCGGAGGCGAATGACGCCGGTGGTCGTTTCTTCGGTCCCGCCAATCACATCCTGGAGGAGGCGCTGACGCCCTGGGGCGTGCAGGGTCGAGACGAGATCTGCCCCGTCGTCCATGGTAAGCTTCGGGCGCCTCGACAGGACGGCGTCGATGTGCCGGTAGTAGGTTTCCTTGTCCTCTCCTTTGATGGCAAAGACGGAGAGACCGTGCTCGGCGACGAGGTCGGCCGCGACGTCATCCTGAGTCGAGAGCGGGTTCGAGGCGCAGAGCGTGACCCGGGCACCTCCGGCGACGAGGGTCAGCATGAGGACCGCGGTCTCGGTCGTGACGTGAAGGCAAGCCGCGATCTGCATCCCACCAAGGGGTTGTTCTTTTGTAAATCGCTCGCGGATAGACCGGAGGACCGGCATCGCCTGCTCGGCCCAGTGGATGCGGAGCTGACCCCCCGGCGCCAGTCCAGGCTCTTTGACGTCGTGACTGTCCGTCAAGGCTCTCTCCTTTCGACAGACGAAGCGGGCGGGGGGCACACCTCCATGCCCCGCCGCCCGCCGGTTCCCTCAGGTTAAAGGCCCGCGTCCTCTCTCAGATCCTTCACCCGATCGGTTCGTTCCCAGGTAAACTCGGGCTCGGTCCGGCCGAAATGCCCATAGGCCGCCGTCTGCTTATAGATCGGACGACGGAGGTTCAGGTATTTGATGATCCCGGCTGGCGTCAGGTCAAAGTGTCGCCGGATCATCTCCTGGAGCTTGGCATGGGGTACCTTGCCGGTCCCGAAAGTCTCAACCATAACCGATACCGGTTCGGCCACCCCGATCGCATAGGCCACCTGAACCATTGCCCGTCCTGCGAGGCCCGCCGCCACCAAGTTCTTGGCGATGTGCCGGGCCATGTAGGCGGCCGAGCGATCCACCTTCGTCGGGTCCTTTCCCGAGAGGGCCCCGCCTCCGTGAGGGCAGGAACCGCCGTAAGTGTCGACGATAATCTTTCGCCCGGTCAAACCCGTGTCGGCTTGAGGGCCGCCCACCACGAACCGCCCCGTCGGGTTAATATGGCAAACGAGGGAGGCCGGATCCATCAGCTCTGGCGGGATGACAGGAAGAATGACGTGGGCGAAGAGCTCCTCCCGAAGTTGTTTGAGGCCCACGTCCTGGCTGTGTTGGGCCGAGACCACAACCGTTTCCACCTTCCACGGCTGGCCGTCCAGGTATCTGACGGTCACCTGGGACTTTCCGTCAGGCCGAAGGTAATCCAGCCCCCCGTCTCGACGCACCTGGCTCAAGCGCCGGGTGAGCCTGTGGGCGAGAGAGATCGGCAGCGGCATCAGCTCCGGGGTCTCGGTGCAGGCGTAGCCAAACATCAGACCCTGGTCGCCGGCCCCAAGGGCGTCCACCCCGACGGCGATGTCCGGAGACTGCTCATCGATGGAGACGATGACGCCGCAGGTTTCGTAGTCAAAGCCGTACTTCGCGCGGACGTATCCCACGTCTCTGATCGTCTCCCGCGCGATCCGGGGGATGTCCACATAGCACGTCGTGGTGATCTCCCCCGCCACCACGACAAGTCCGGTCGTGAGGAGACACTCGCACGCCACCCGGCCCATCGGATCCTGAGCGATGATGGCGTCGAGAACCGCGTCAGAGATCTGGTCCGCGATCTTATCCGGATGTCCTTCGGTCACAGATTCCGAAGTAAACAGGTATTCCTCCCGTGCTCCCATCCCGAGCCCCTCCACCCTACTCTTCGTGATTCCTCGCTACCCGATTTATCGGCTGCATCATAGCACAGCCCTGTAAGGGCCTCAAGGGTATCATGGCGCGATGCGCAGCCGTTGTTTCAACTCATCGATCGCGGGAATCGTCCATGGATCTACCCCTCGGAGCGATGCGAGGTAGTAGCTCACCCAATCTCCGAGCACGATCAGGGAGAGCAGGCGCGCCAAGAGGCCTTCCCCTCGCGACCAGACCTCGCTCACGTCACCGACCCGCCGGAGAAGAAGATCCCGCGTGACGGCCATCCGACGCGCCAGCCTGTCCCCCTCTCCTCTGTCTCTCAAGAAGACGATGTGAAATCGACGCGCCTCGGAGTCGGCCCATCCCTCTACCTCGTTGTGATTCAGCTCAGGAAGGACTCCTGAGAGGGCAAGTCGCTTGGCATTCTCCTCAATCTGGGTCTTCCAGCGATACGCCGGCATGGCCGTCGTTGGGCCTCCGTACACCACAGGGATTCTGGGCTCGAGGGCCACCGCCAGCCGCTTCGCCTCATTGTCTCGGATCGGTCGGGCCGGGCCAAAGCCGGCAGCCAGCTGCTCAACAAGAGGGAGGGCCTCCGCCACATCTTCTTTCGGGAATGGCATGATCCCCTTGGCATCGAGGATTTTGAGCAAAGAGAAGAAGAGAAATCCGAGGGCCGAGCGGGGCATCAGGCCCGAAGGGACTAGAATGCCGGGGAGTCCTTGGCGTTCCACGAGCGCCGCGAGGGTCCCACCGGTGGTCACGACGAACGCCATCGGGCTCTTGGGGAGTGCGTCGGCGAGCGCGGTCAGCGTCTCTTCAGTGTTTCCCGAATATGAAACCGCAACGAGGAGGGTCTCAGGCCCCAATCCGGCAGGGAGGCCATCCCCTCGGCTGATCTGGATCGGGATCGGGAGACGCCCGGCCATGTATGCTCGAAGCAGATCCCCCCCGGCCGCGGACCCTCCCATCCCGAGAATCACGATCTGGCGCACCTCACCTGGCGTGGCCGGCGTCTGTGATCGAGAGAGGGTGAGATCCTGCGCGGCCCAGCATTGGGAAGGAAAACCTTCAAGCTCTTTCCAGAAGCAATGAGGGTCCCTCTCAGCAAAGTTGGGGCCGTCGAGGAGGGGATGGGTCGTCATCGCTCAGTGATGGTGATGGTCAGTGTCTCCTCCCATACCTCCAGGGGAGCCAGACCCACCTCCCACCCGAGGAGGAGTGAAGTGCCCTGGTAGATCCGCTCAAACCCGGCTTCAGAAAGGGAGAGAGTATGGATTGGGCCATAGTGGACCTGCGCCGGCCGGCTCCAGGCCAGCTCGACCGCGAGCCCGATCCATTCGTCCACCAGGGTCAGGCCCACGCCCCGGATCTCCCCTTGCGACGCCAGGGAAGGGCGCCCCGGTAACTCGAAGTAGCGCCCGGGGGCCTCTCCCGCGGTCAAGGTCAGGTTCCAGTGGCTTATGAACGTCCCCTCGACGGGAGGGGGGGAATGAAAGGAATAATGAACGCTGAGTGACGTCCCGCCTGCGGCCAGAGAGAGAGTCTTTGTCAGATCAACAGGACACCCCTGAGGCCAGGCCTCACTCGCTCTTAGAATCAGCGAGACGCGGTTTTGTCCTTCGTCCTTGAGATGGGCAGCCCAGCGAGCCGCGCCGAAGTCGCAAAGCGCCGTTCCCTCGCCCCGGTCCCAGGCCGCCAAATCGGCCGCGGGCGGCAGGATGGCTTCCAGCATGCTGACCCGTCGATGGCGGTCATACCGAGGCTTCTCGAAACGCAGTCCGCTCCTCTCCGGTGGCGATTCGTGAATCGTCCTGACCTCGCTCGGGGGCTCGGGACCGGCAGGCGTCTCGGATCGATCATGGTAGACCTCTGGTCGACGGGTCAGCGTATCGAGAATGTTAAGTGGGACAGACCGGACGGAAAGCTCGGAGAGGCATCCCCCATTGGCCGGACAGACGGCAAGGGCAAGGGACTCCGTGCCGAGGATAAACTCCGGCCGCCCATCACCGTCACAATCCGCCTCTTCCCATTGGAGCCACGGGCCGATTCCTTCGCGCTTCCGGAGCAACAGCCGTTCGGATTTCAGAAGGGCCTGCCACAGGGCACGGCGGAGATGCGGAAGGTAAAGGCCTCCAAAGATCCCATGCCAGTAGGCATCGTTACACTGTCCGCGCCAAAGCTCTTCCTGCGACTCTCGGAGCGCGGGATCGTTCGGGTCGCTCGCCAGGGCCTTGGCCAGGGCGTGGCTCAACCGGAGCATGCGCGAGTACAGGTCGTGCGCCTCCGGATATTTCACAAGGAAGTTTCGCCAGTGGCCCCCCCGAAGCCACGGGAGGAGCTCTTGGCTGTCAGGAAGAAGTTCGACCCTCGCCTTGACGCGGGCCAGGGCGCTCCCTGCACCCACCGGAAGGCTCCACTCGGCCATCTCGGGATACGAGGCCGTGGGGACGTAGACCGTTCCTGCGGGAGAGAGGCGGTCGAGCAGGGATCCGGGGGTCTCGACCCCCACCCAGTCCTGACTCAGGAGCCCTTCGAAGAAGCGATCGAGCCACTTCTCCTGATAGCACAGGCTGTGCGTTCCAGGCCAGACGCCGAACTTCTCCCCGTCATCCGCCATGACCGCCACGCCCTGGCCAAGTGTTCCGAGGTAGGACAGCACCTCCTCGACTGGCCGGAACGGAATGAGATAACGGAGGCGTTGACTGATCGGAAAGACCGCCACCCCTTCCCCCTGGTCTTCCGTGAGAAAGTACTGTGAGAGTTGGCCACGATCAAGGCCGGCCTGAAGAAAGTGGAAGTCGTCTAGAAAGGTGTAGCGGATTCCTGCCCGGGCCAGCGTGCGTGCGAGTGACGGCTCCCAGACCCGTTCGGCCACCCACATTCCCCGTGGCCGGACCGCGAAGGCCCGCTCCAGCAGATCAAGATGCCGCTGGATCTGCCCCACCTGATCATAGTCGGGGAGGACGGGGAGGATCGGCTCGTAGCACCCCCCTGCGAGGAGCTCGATCCTGCGCTCGGCAACAAGAGGCCTCAGCTCGTCGAGCCAGTCTGGATGACGGCGCTTAAGCCACTCGAAAAGAACGCCCGAGAGATGAAGCGCCAGCCGGATCCCGGGAAAGCGGTAGAGCACCCGGAGAAATGGCGCGTAGGCTCGCTCGTAGGCGGTCTCGAAGACCTCGGGGAAGTTGCCGAGGGGTTGGTGGCAATGAACCCCCAGGATCAGCGAGAGCTTCATCGAAGGGGCTACTCGCGATCCACGTCACGATGGGCAACGACGGGATTCACCCCCTGCCGTTCCAAATAGTGCCGAAGCTCCTCCACCACGGCGACCGACCGGTGTCGTCCACCCGTGCAGCCAACGGCCACGGTCAGATAGGACTTCCCTTCATTGCGGTAGCCTGCCAGGAGGTAGTCGAGGAAGGACTCCAGGCGGGCCAGGAACTCTTTGACCTGGGCCGATTGGCCGAGAAACCCTCGCACCGCCTCGTGTCGGCCGTCCAGGGCTTTGAGGCCCGGAACGAAAAAGGGATTGGGAAGGAACCGGGCGTCAAACACGAGGTCGGCGTCGAAGGGGATTCCAAACTTGTAGCCGAAGGAAACCACGGTGACCTGAAGGAGAGGCCGCTCGGCCTCCAACCCGTAGTGCTCTCCGAGGAGGTCTTTGAGCTGGTGGACAGTCAGCCGGGAGGTATCTACGACGCGATCGGCCATCTCCCGAAGGTCGGCGAGCTCCGACCGCTCGCGGACGATCCCATCCCGAATGGTCCCGCCGCCCGCAAGGGGGTGTCGCCGACGCGTCTCCTGGTAGCGCTGGATCAAGACTTCATCCGCGGCCTCCAGGAACAGGATCTCCGTCGGGTGTCCCGTGGCCCGGAGCTTCTCCAGAATCTGGACAAAGTCGCGCAGGTATTCCCCTTCCCGCACATCAATCCCGAGGGCGATCCGGTGAATCTTGCGCGTGGACTCAGTGCACAGCTCGGCGAAGGTCGGGATCAGAGGAGCGGGGAGGTTATCGACACAGAAGTACCCCATGTCCTCGAAGCATTTGATCGCGTAGCTCTTCCCTGCCCCCGAGAGCCCCGTGAGGATCACAAACCGAATGGGGCCACTCATCCCCAGCGCTCCATTACCCCGGCTCGATCAGCCCGAGTCGTCCATCGCGCCGGCGATAGAGGACATTCACGCAATCCGTCGCCGAGTTGGTGAAGACTAGGAACCAGTCCCGCCTGGTGCCGATCTGCTCCATCGCCTCGTCGAGGGACATGGGCTTCGGGGCAGGACGCCGGCTGATCACGGTCGGGGGGGCTTCTTCCTCGTCACGTTTTTGGGGCCCACGCTTGGGCGAAGTCCTGGGCTTCGGATGGCGGATCCGGTCCTTGGTCCGTCTGACCTGATGTTCCAGTTTGTCAAGGGCGAGGTCAACGGCCGAAAAGATGTCGTGGGTGGCCTCCGCGCACCGGAAGGTCCGCTGCTTGGCGAGGAGGGTTACCTCAGCCAAGTGCCGGTATTTCTCCACGGCGAGAACCACCCGCGCCTCCAGAAGCTTGGGGAGGAATCTGGTGACCTTCCCGACCTTGGCTTCCACATGCGCCCGGATCGGGGCGGTCACCGAGAGTCCTCGACCTCTCACGATCACCTTCATCGCTTATCTGTCTGATCGGCGTTTTCGCGGCGCCAGGCGGCGGTGATGGGAGGGGAGGATACCCAGTTCCTCGCGGTATTTGGCCACGGTCCGCCTCGCAATGGTCAGTCCGCGGTCTTTGAGACGGCGGGCAACTTCCTGGTCACTCAGCGGGGATTGGCTGTCCTCTTGGGCGATGAAATCTTCAATCATCTTTTTGACCGACACAGAGGAGACGACACCCCCCTGGCCCGTTGAGAGCCCGCTGTGGAAAAAGAATTTCAGTTCGAAGAGACCCTGTGGCGTATGGACATACTTATTCGATGTGACGCGGCTGACCGTGGATTCGTGCATCCCGATGTCCTCGGCCACGTCACGGAGGGCCAACGGACGGAGGTGGCTGATCCCCCGGTCGAGGAATTCTCGCTGGTGCTTGACGAGGCTCTCGGTGACCCGAAAGAGGGTCCGCTGACGCTGGTGGACACTCTTAATGAGCCAAAGCGCCGACCGGAATTTCTGCTCCAGGTAGGCTCGGGTCTCAGCCGCGGTCCCACGCCCGAGAAACCCGCGATAAAACCCGTTGATCCGGAGCCGCGGCAGATTATCCTCGTTGAGAACGACCCGGTAATTCTCCCGATCCTTGATGACATACACGTCGGGGAGGATGTAACGTGTCTCTCCTGGGTTGAAGCGCCGGCCCGGTTTGGGTTCCAGTTGCCCGATCGCCTCTACGGCCTCCATGACGCGCTCGACCGAGACCTGGAGGGCGCGAGCGATTTCCTGATAGCGGTGGCGCTCCAGATCGCCGAGGTGGCCCCTGATAATCTCGACGGCGAGAGGGTCGGACTCGTCCTCAGCCCGAAGCTGAAGGAGGAGGCACTCCTGGGGGGTACGGGCCGCGATTCCGGCGGGATCAAAGGATTGGACGACGGCCAGGGCCGCCTCCACATCCTGGGGATCGAAGTGCGTCCATTCGGCCAACTCTTCTATCGAAGCGCGCAGGTATCCGTCATCATCCAGGCTTCCGATGATGGCCTGTCCGATCGCGCGCTGTTGATCATCTGTCCCTGTCAAACACAGTTGTCGGATGAGGTGCTCCGCAAGGGTGGTGTTGGTGCCTCTCAGGTTTTCAACCGGAGGGGCCTCCCGTTCCTCTTGATCCACGAGGCTCTGATCGTCGTAGCTATCGAAGAGGACGGCCGACAGGTCAAAGGGAAGATCGTCATCTGGCCGGTCGTCTCCCGGTCGGTCACCTTGCCCTTCCAGGGAAGCGCTTGTCGAGGGAGAGCTGGGGGCCGCGTCTTCCACAGGTTCGTCTTCCGGGACTTCTTCGAGCACGGGATTCTCGATCAGCTCCTGTTGAAGGACCTCTTGAAGCTCCAGGGTGGAAAGCTGAAGCAGGTGAATCGCCATCTGAAGCGCCGGCGTCAT
>JACOUJ010000152.1 GCA_016177865.1 Candidatus Rokuibacteriota bacterium | reverse complement strand
CTTTGCACTTAGCCAACCGTATCTCAACCCATCACGAGGACAGGTCCTCAAAGACAACCCGCTTGAGGCCATCCCAAAAGCGAGCGCGGGCATCCAGAGAGGCCAGGCCCCCCTCGCGAATCCGCGCCTGGTTTTCCTCGGTCTGAGCGTGCCGGGCCAGGGCGGCGCGCATGAGCGCACCATGCTCCACGTCCTGTGCCACATGGAGGGTAAAGTACTCGATTGCTGCCTCTTCAACCCCGGACTTCCGCAGACCATCTACCAGGTAGGCGAACATCGTGGGGATAGCCCACTCATGGCCTGGCCCCACGGCACCGAGGCCTACGGCAGGGTGTCTGAGGGCGGTGAGCTCTAGATGGTGTTCAATGAAGGCTCGGGTCCCCGGGACGGATTCCGCTCGCTCCCAGTCGTTCTCACCGAGGTCCAGAGCTCGAAGGAACCGACGGTAGAGCGCGGCATGGGAACGGTCATGGGTACGAGGGCGGGCGTATTCATCCTCCAGGATCCGGTGGAGCCAGTCCCGAACCTCGGGCTCGCGGATGCTCTTCACGACGGCTTCTAGATAGCTCGTGAACACGCGAACGAGCTGATAGTGTTGCAGGCCGAAGGCCCAAAGTTGAAGTCGACTGAGCCCTCCCGCTGCAAAACGCTTTAAAAACGGGTGATGAAGAGCCGGGTGACTTGCGACCTCAACCTCTAACCGTTCCAGGAACTGCTCTACGCTCATGGGTTCCAATGCAGCGAATGTATGGAGCTTCCTAGAACACTTACTTTTAGGAACTCACAGTCACGCCTCTATCCGATAGTTCTGTGGTGGATCAACCTCCGTCAAACACGACCTCAACGCTCCCCAGCGTGCCAAAGTCTGCCTGGATGTTGTCGCCGGCCTTCGCCACATAGATGTCAGTGCACGTGCCTGTCGTCACGAACTCTCCCGCCTTCAGCGACCGGCCCCACTTTGGCAACTCGTTCGCCAGCCAGGCGAGCGCGTTGAGCGGGTGCCCCAGGACGGCTTCGCCTCGGCCCGTCAGCGTCACCCTTCCGCTCACCAGTAATCGGACAGCATGTGGAGTGCACGGTGCAGTCATCGAGGGGTTGGTCATGCTAGCAGCTCGCGGAAGCGGCGGGCGAGGGACGGACCGATCCCGGACTCCTCGTGCTTGAAGTAGATGAAGGCGTCCTGCCATTTCGTCCCGAGGCTCCTCACGGTGTCCCTCCACCGTCTGAGGTTTTCCTCCGAATACCCTTCATCGCGAAGCCGAAAGTAGCCGAAGTCGGCGGTCACCGCGAGCGGTGTCGTGCTTTTCTCAGTATCTGCAATGCACAGGGCCGCGTTGCGCGTCTTCAAGAGCTCGTACACCTCATCATGAAACCATGAATCGTGCCGGAACTCGAACGCGCAGCGGAGGGCCGGGGGGAGGAGAACGAGCAAATCGCCCAACCGTCCCAGATCTCTTTTGAAAAATGGCGGGAGTTGGAAGAGGAGCGGGCCCAGTTTCGGGCCGAGGGTGCGGGCGGCGTCGACGAAGTAGCGGAGGGGCTCGTCCACATCCTTGAGCCGGGCGTCATGAGTGATGCGCTTCGGCGCCTTCAGGACGAAGGTGAAGTCTTCCGGGGTCGCCGCGGCCCATCCGCCAATCGTCTTCGCGTTCGGCATCCGGTAAAAGGTGTAGTTGATCTCGACCGTCGAAAAACGCTCGGCGTAGTACGAGAGCATCTTTGCCGCGGAAAGATCCTGGGGATAGAAGCTCCCCTTCCACTCAGGGTAGTTATATCCGGAAGTTCCGACCCAAACTCTCACTGCTTCCCTCTGCGACCTCCATTATAGCCAGACCTCAGAGACTCCATCGGCCCGGCGGTCCTGTTCGCCTTCATGACGACTGTCACCGTCGGTGTCAGAAGTTGAACGGAATTCCCCTATCTGCGATTTCGGGTCTCGGACAATAAGTACAAGAAAACTATGGACTTCTCGGGCATTCACTCAGATTGGCACCCTCCTTGCGATCCCTGAATCGGGAACGCACGTCAACGGTCTGAATCAGTTTCTCGAAGGAAAACTAACGGGCCGCAAAAGCCGGCCAAATAATGAGGAGGAAGGAGGTCGCTATGAGAAACGTTAGCAAAACAGTGTTTCTGATCATCCTCGCCCTGGGTGTGGCGATGATCGGAACTCCCGCCTGGAGTGAGGAGTCGGCAGTCAAGGCCGACAAGGAGTTGGCCGCGCCGGGCGAGAGGATCGACAAGGCGGCAGCTCCGGCCGACTCCAGCCGTGTCACTGCGAGGATCGTGGATCAATGGGCCGGCACAAATTTTCGATTCGACGCCACAAGTGCCCCACGCACGTTGACGGCTGAGGACATCCAGAATCTTCGGGCCAAGGGACTCGGCTATGGGGAAATTTCAATCCTCCTGGCGCTCACTGCCAACCAGCCCAACCCGGCCACGGCGAAGCCGATGAGCGAGATCCTGGCCTTACGCCAGTCCGGCAAGGGATGGGGCGAGATAGCCCCGCAACTGGGCTATAAGAATCTCGGCTCGGCAATGACCAGCATAAAGGCAACGGAGAAGGGCGTCGTCCAGGTGGCCAAGCCTTTGTCGCCAGAGGAACAGAAGAAGGCCACCGAGCTTCAGGCCGATGCCAACCGGCTCAACGCCAAGGCGACCGCGGCAAGCTCAACCCCGGAGGGGAACCAGAAGCTGATCACCTCTCTGGCCAAGGAGTTCAAGGTTCAAGAGAGCACTATCATCATGCTGCGGGAACAGAAGAAGCTTGGATTCGGCGAGATTGCGATCGTCTTCGGCCTTGCCCGGGAAGTGGCCAAGCGGGACAAG
>JACOUJ010000233.1 GCA_016177865.1 Candidatus Rokuibacteriota bacterium | reverse complement strand
GTGGCGCGCGGCTCGTTCCAGGTTGTGCGCGATGTTCACCGCTTTGTCCTTGTAAGATCAGACCCTCGGCGATGCGCTCCCCTTCAAACTCGATCCGCCCGCCTCGAAGGGGTAGAAGGCCGGAGATCGCCCTGAGGGTGGTGGACGAAGAGGGGGCCGAAGTGCCTGACGGCGACCGGGGTGAGATCCTGATCAAGGGACCGAACGTGATGAAAGGCTATTTCCGGAACCCCGAGGCAACCGCCCAAGCCGTAAGGAACGGGTGGCTTCACTCCGGCGACATCGGGTATCGAGACGTCGACGGCTACTACTACATCGTCGACCGCCTGAAGGACATGATCAATGTCGCGGGCTTCAAGGTGTTCCCCCGGGAGGTGGGAAGGTTCTCAAGAAAGACGTGCGCCGCGAACATTCTTGATCTGCTTGATTTTCCTTGCAGATTTGGTCTGCCTGTGTTACAAAGTGTGAAATTTTCGAGTCCGGGGAGAACAGAGACACCTTCATGGCGGCTGACCGGTACCCCTTCACGGAGATCGAGGCCAAGTGGCAGCGGACCTGGGAGGAGAGAAAGCTCTTTAAGGTGTTTGAAGACCCCTCCCGCCCCAAGTACTACTGCCTCGAGATGTTCCCGTACCCCTCGGGCCGAATCCATATGGGACACGTCCGAAACTACGCCATCGGCGACGTCGTGGCCCGTTACAAGACGATGCGGGGTTATAACGTCCTCCACCCGATGGGGTGGGACGCCTTTGGCCTTCCAGCGGAGAACGCAGCCATCGAACACGGGGTCCATCCTGCCGTCTGGACCCACGAGAACATTGATTACATGCGCGCTCAGCTTAAGAAGATGGGCTGCTCCTACGACTGGGACCGGGAGGTGGCCACCTGTGATCCCGACTACTACCGCTGGGAGCAGCTCATCTTCATCAAGATGTTCGAGCGCGGTCTGGCCTATAAGAAGCGGTCCACGGTGAACTGGTGCCCCGGCTGCCAGACGGTCCTGGCCAACGAGCAGGTTGAGGCCGGGCGTTGCTGGCGCTGTGACTCCGAGGTCATGCCGAAAGACGTGGAAGGGTGGTTCTTCAAGATTACGGACTACGCGGAGGAGTTACTTGCGGGGTGCGAGCGCCTGGCAGGCGGCTGGCCCGAACGGGTCCTCGTCATGCAGAAGAATTGGATCGGGCGGAGCGAGGGCGCGGAGGTCGATTTCCAATTGGCGGAGCGCCCAGGCGCGCTTCGCGTGTTCACGACGCGGCTCGATACGATCTATGGGGCCACATTCATGCTGCTGGCCCCGGAACATCCGATGGTCACGGAGTTGACCAAGGGGACCAACCAGGCGCCGGACGTCGCGGCCTTTGCCCGCCGCATTGCCCGTCAGGATAGAATCCGCCGCACGGCCGCGGACACAACCAAAGAAGGCATCTTCACCGGGGCCTACGCCCTCAACCCGTTTACCCGTGAGCGCATCCCGATCTGGATCGCCAACTTTGTCCTCCTTGAGTACGGGACCGGCGCGGTCATGGCGGTTCCCGCGCATGATCAACGAGACTTCGAGTTCGCGAAACAATATGGTCTCTCGATCCCCATTGTGGTTCAGAACTCGGAACGAAGCCTTCGCGAACCGCTTTCCGCGGCGTTCGTAGACGACGGCCATCTTTACAATTCAGGGCCGTACACCGGGCTCGGCTCAGCCGCGGCGCGCGGTCGGATGGCGGAGGATCTGGAACGACGAGGGGGAGGGAAGCGGGCGGTGAACTATCGATTGCGGGACTGGGGGATTTCCCGCCAGCGGTACTGGGGGGCACCGATCCCGATTCTCTACTGCCCGACGTGTGGAACAGTTCCTGAAAGGGAGGAGCGCCTCCCGGTGGTGCTGCCCCGAGACGTGCAGCTTTCGGGGAAAGGTGGCTCGCCCTTGGCGGATGTCCCGTCCTTCGTCATCGCTGCCTGTCCCAAGTGTGGAGGGCAGGCAAGGCGCGAGACCGACACGATGGACACTTTCGTGGAATCCTCCTGGTACTTCCTTCGATTTTGCTCTCCGAAGTACGATCAGGGGATGGTGGAGCCGAACGCGGTCCACTACTGGATGGCCGTGGACCAGTACATCGGCGGAATCGAGCACGCAGTCCTGCACCTTCTCTATGCGCGCTTCTACACGAAAGTTCTCCGGGATCTGGGTCTTGTCAAGCTGGACGAGCCGTTTTCGAACCTCCTCACACAGGGGATGGTCATCAAGGACGGCGCGAAGATGTCCAAATCCAAGGGGAATGTGGTGGATCCGGACGAGTTGATCCGAAAGTATGGCGCCGACACGGCAAGATTGTTCTTGCTTTTCGCCGCGCCCCCGCAGAAAGACCTCGACTGGAATGATCAGGGGGTGGAAGGGGCCTCCCGGTTTCTGAATCGGATCTGGCGCTTCGTCCAGAGCCACCGGGAGGAATTGACCCCGGCGCCCCCAGCCCTTGACACGCTCGGAGATCTTTCGGCTGCCGGCCGCGCGTTTCGTCGGATCATCCATGAAACGGTTCAGCGGGTTACCGACGACATCGAAGACAGCTTCCACTTCAACACCGCGATCAGCGCCGTCATGGAGCTGGTCAATGCCCTTCACGACTTCGATGCCGCGTCGCAGGACATCCGCGGGGGGGAGCGGCGGGCGCTCCTCAAGGAGGCCGTGGAGACCCTGCTCATTCTCCTGGCACCGTTTGCTCCCCACATGGCCCAGGAACTGGGGGAGCAGATCGGCCGGAGCGGGGAGCTCTTTCACCATCCCTGGCCCATCCCGGACCCGCGCGCCTTGACGCGGGAGGAGCTTCTGATCGTCGTACAGGTGGACGGACGGGTGCGGAGCCGCCTCAGCGTGGAAATAGGGGCTGGCGAGGAGACGGTCAAGGCGAAGGCGCTGGCCGACGCGAGAATTCAGTCCTGGCTCCAGTCGCGAACCGTCGAACGGGTGGTTGTCGTCCCCGGGCGACTGGTCAACATCGTGACCCGAGGTGAGTGATGCGTCGCCTCTGTGTGGTGTCTGCGATCGGGTTCCTCCTCGCCGGATGCGGGTATTC
>JACOUJ010000232.1 GCA_016177865.1 Candidatus Rokuibacteriota bacterium | reverse complement strand
CGAAGCCGTAGAGTCGCTCGACCCCCAACCGCGCCGCCAGTCTCCCCACTTCCAAGTGGGCCGCCTCGGCTGCCGCGCCAAGCTCGAGCATATCCCCCAGCACGGCGATGGTCCGGACCCCGGGCTCTTCCACGAGCGTCTCAAGCGCAGCGGCGACAGAGCTCGGGTTCGCGTTGTAGCAGTCATCAAGGATCAGGGTCCCTCCCGCATCAATCCAGGTCAGCCGGTGCGCCGCGGGTCGCGCTCGGCCGAGCCCTTCTGCGATTTCCCGGGGTGCCAAGCCGAAGAGCGAGCCGACCGCGGCGGCGGCAAGGGCGTTCGATACGTTGTGGCGGCCGGCCAGGGGAAGAGATACCGGGGCGCTCGACACACCAATCACCAGGGTGAAGGCAAGCGCCGACTCGCCTCTCGCGACGCCCCGAGCCCGCACATGGGCCGACGCCTCGAAGCCAAAGGTCACGACCCGTCCGCGAGCCTCCTTCGCCAGGGCCAGGACCAACGGGTCATCGGCATTCAGCACGACGGTCCCTTCGGGCCCGATCGCCCGAACCAGCTCGCCCTTCGCTTTCTGAACGGCCTCGAGGGAACCGAGAAACTCCAGGTGGACCGGACCAATATTCGTCAGGACGCCAATCGTGGGCTGGGCGAGTGCCGCCAGGGTGGCGATCTCTCCCAAAGCGCTCATCCCGATCTCGATGACCAGGGCCTCGTGCTCGGGAGCGAGGCGGAGGAGGGTCAGGGGCACCCCCCACTGGTTATTGAGACTCCCTTCAGACTTCAAGACCCGGAATCGGACGGAGAGGACCGCCGCGGTTAACTCCTTTGTCGTGGTCTTGCCGTTGCTCCCCGTGATCGCCACGACCGGCAGCTCGAACCGAGCCCGGTGAAAGCGCGCAAGGCGTTGAAGCGCGAGAGTGGAGTCATCCACGAGAATGACGGGCACGGCTCGGGTCGGCGGAGCCGCCGCGGGATCGGCCACGACCAGTGCCCCGGCCCCTTTTTCGAGGGCATCGGCGCAGAAGGCGTGGCCGTCGAGACGATGGCCACGGATCGCGACAAAGGCCTCGCCGGGACGGAGGGTCCGGCTATCAATGGAGACCCCCGTGAGCTCGCCCGCGGCCGGGCCGGAGACCAACCGGCCCCCGCTCCCTTTCGCCAACTCTTCGAGGGTGAAACGACTCATGGTCGCGCCTTGAGGATCGCTCGCGCGACCTCGCGGTCATCGAACGGGAGCACCGCGCTCCCGATGATCTGATACGTCTCGTGCCCCTTTCCCGCCAACAGAACGGTATCCCCTGCCCCGGCCCACTCGAGCGCCCTGCGGATCGCTTCGGCCCGATCAGGGACGATCGCAAATGATTCACGAGACCCCGAGACCGATCGGACCCCTGCAACAATCTCCCGGATGATCGACTCCGGGTCTTCGCTCCGGGGGTTGTCGGAGGTGATCCACGTAAAGTCAGCCAGCCGGGCCGCGATCTCCCCCATCCGTGGGCGCTTGCCACGGTCCCGGTCCCCTCCACATCCAAAAACAACGCCCAGACGTCCCGGGGTCAGCTTCCGAGCGGTCTGGAGGACTCGCTCGAGCGCATCGGGCGTATGCGCGTAGTCCACGACCACGAGAAAGGGCTGTCCCGTGTCCACCTGCTCGAATCTGCCCGGGACCGCGTGAACCTGAGCCAGGACGGCGCCGATCCTCGCGGGTGGAATGCCCAGGGCGATCCCGACGCCGGTCGCTGCCAGAAGGTTTGAAACATTGTGGCCCCCGATGAGCGGGGAGGTCAGCTCCATCCTACCGGCGGGAGTCTCCACGGTCATCGTGACGCCGGCAAGGGCGGAGCTCCATCGGGTGGCCCGGATCTGGGCTCCCGGACCAACGCCGTACGTCAAGATCCTCGCCCGCGTCCTCTCCGCCATCGCGTGATGGGCGGGGTCGTCAGCATTCAGGATCGCCCATCCATCCGGCGGGAGCATGGCGAAGAGGCGGGCCTTCGCGACCTGATAGCGGGCGATCGTCCCGTGGAAATCGAGGTGATCCTGAGTGACATTCGTGAAGACCCCGACACGAAAGCGAATCCCTTCGACGCGGCCGAGCTCGAGGGCATGGGAGGAGACCTCCATCGCGCAGGCCGTCACGCCCGCGTCCCGCATCTCGGCCAGAAGCGCCTGAAGCTCGGGGGACTCGGGTGTTGTCTGGCCCGCCGGGCGCCCGGTTTGACCGATCCGATATTGAATCGTCCCGATGACCCCTGTGGCGTGACCGTTGGCGCGGAGGAGCGCCTCCACGAGGTACGAGGTCGTCGTCTTTCCGTTCGTGCCGGTGATCCCGACGATCAGGAGGTCCCCGGAGGGAAAACGGTAGTACGCGTCGGCCAAACGGGCTAGGGCCTCCCGAGTGTCGGGGACAAGCACCCGAAGTCGCCGCTCTCCCGGTAGAGGATCGGGTGGTTCGGCCACCACGCCAGCCGCACCCCGGGACAGGGCCTCGGGGACGAAGCGACGGCCGTCCGTCCTGAGACCATGAACGGCCACGAAGAGGCATCCAGGCTCCACCTTGCGCGAGTCGTACGCGAGACCGGCGACCTCCGCCGGCACCTCCCCTTTGACTTCTTTGTCGGGCAGCGCGTCGAGGAGCAGAGTGGTCGGCACCGGTG
>JACOUJ010000231.1 GCA_016177865.1 Candidatus Rokuibacteriota bacterium | reverse complement strand
GCTGGGTACTCCCCGGCCAGAGCGCGCCACGTTCCGGTTCGGATCGGAGGTTGTCAGGTGCGGCACTTGTGGTACACTTGAGTTTGTCATGCCGGCGAAGAATCCCAGGGTCAACGTCGTCTTGGAGCGCCCGCTCTACGAGGCCTTGAGCCGCCTCGCCCGGCGGGAGGGCACCTCGCTCTCCCTGAAGGCGAGGGATCTCTTGCGCGAGGCTCTGGAGGCGTACGAGGATCTCGCGCTCGATCGGATCGCTCAGGATCGGGAGCGGACGTTCGATCGCTCTCGATCCCTCTCCCACCGCGAAGTGTGGCAGTTTTCGGAGAAGCTGAAAAGGCGCTGAGTGGCATACGCCCTCCGCTATCACCCGGAGGTAGCTGAGGAGGACCTACCTGATATTCCCGTGAATCTCCGCCAGCGCCTTGCCCGTTCCATCGAGGCACGGCTCACGACGCGTCCAGAGCACTATGGCACACCGCTCCGAGGCTCGCTCAAGGGTTATTGGAAGCTGAGGGTAGGGGATTACAGGGTGGTCTTCAAGCTCGCCGGTACGGAGGTGCGGGTCCTGGCGATTCTCCATCGTAAGACAGTATATGAAGCGGTGACGAGAAGGTTAGGATAGCAGCCGCGATGAACCTCGAGAGAAAGCAAGACCTCGGCATCGAGATGCAGTTCACCAACTACCGGACGTTTTGAGGTTCATCCGCGAATAGCTCCGATGGATGAGTCTCAGGCAAAGCGGTCTCTTATTATATCACGCGGGCTGGTGTCGTAGCGCTTTGTGCGTCTTGTCGATATAATCAGGCGCGGTGAAGATTCACCTCCGAACGCTGGGCTGTCCCAAGAATCAGGTGGATTCGGAGCTGTTCCTCAGGTTCGTTCACCAAGACGGGCACTCGGCCGATTTCTTGACAGCGTGGGCTATGTAGCTATAATGGCTACATGCATGCCGTGGGGGTGAGGGAGCTCAAAAACCGCTTGACCCGCTACCTGGCTTTGGTCAGGGGAGGTGAGCGGATCGTCGTGACCGACCGGGGGAAGCCTGTGGCGGTCCTTGGTCCCGTCGCGGGCGCGGACGGACGCAAACCGTCGACGGCTCATCGCGCCGCGGCCCTCGCCCGTCGCGGGCTGATCACTCTTCCGCACGGGACTCCTGATCTCCGCACGCGGCCGGTCGCCATTCAGGGAGAACCGATTTCTCGGACCCTGATCCGCGACCGACGGTGATCTATCTGGACAGCAGTGCTCTGATTAAGAAGTACGTTGGTGAGAAGGGCACGTCTGAAGTCAGAGAGTTCTTTTCCGGCGAGGAGGTCCTGTGGACCTCGAAAGTCAGCCATGCCGAGGTCTGGTCCGCCTTCGCCCGCCGCCGTCGCGGGGGCGATGTGACGCCTGCTCAATACCGAGCGATTGCCAGGAGTTTTGAGCAGGATTGGAGAGCTATGGCGGTCGTTGAGTTGAGCGACGAGGTCACGGGGATGATCAGGCGGCTCGTGGAGCGATACCCCCTACGCGCGTTTGACGCCATCCAGCTCGCCTCTGCCCTCTGGGTGAAGCGGAACCTCGGGGAGCCCGTGACATTTGTGGGAGCCGATGTTGCCCTGCTGAGGGCCGCCGCGGCGATGGCCTTGAAGGTTGTTAATCCAGAACAGCCGGGCGGAGCAGCCACGTGAACATCCACCTGAGGACGCTGGGTTGCCCCAAGAATCAGGTGGATTCGGAGCTGCTCCTGGGCCTCCTGGACCGCGCGGGCTATTCGTTCGCTGAGCGGCCTGAGGAGGCGGACTGCCTGATCGTCAACACCTGCGCTTTCATTGACCGGGCCAAGGAGGAGTCGGTGGAGGCGATCCTGGAGCTTTCCCGGCTCAAGACCGGAGGACGGGCTCGATACCTGGTGGTGTCGGGTTGTCTTTCTCAACGCTACGGGGCGGAACTCCAGGCCGAGCTGCCCGAGGTGGATGCCTTTCTCGGCACGGGTGACCTCGACCTCTCCTCGCGGGCTCCGTACGCGTATGTGAAAATCGCCGAGGGGTGCGACATGGGATGCCGCTTCTGCATCATCCCGTTCATGCGCGGCCCCCATCGGAGCCGCCCGCTTCAGGACATCGTGGCCGAAGTGGAGGGGCTGGCCCGGCGCGGGATTCAGGAGGTCGTGCTCGTCTCTCAGGATACGCTGGCGTACGGCAGGGAGTTGAAGGGGAACGGCGACTTTGCGGATCTTCTCCTGGCCCTCTCCGAGACCTCGGTGCCGTGGCTTCGCTTTCTCTATGTCCATCCGGCCCATGTGAACGCGCGGTTCTTCGACGCCTTCGCCCAGGCGCGAGTCCTCCCCTACCTCGACATGCCGATCCAGCACGCCGCCGACGAGATTCTCAAAGCCATGCGCCGCCAGGTCACTGCGAAGCGCATGGCCGAAATTGTCCGGGACGTCCGGCAGCGCATCCCCGACGTCACGGTCCGGACCACCGTGCTCGTAGGCTATCCGGGGGAGACCGAACCCCACGTGGCCGAGCTGATCGAGTTCATGGAGGAGATGCGGTTTGACCGCCTCCCGGGAGGAAGGAACGCCGGCGGCGGAGCGCTCTGACCAGATTCCTGACGAGGTCAAGGCGGCGCGGGTGCAGTTGGTGGAGGCGACTCAGGAGCGGATCAGTTGGGATGCCCAGCGGAAGCTGCTCGGGAGCGTCCAAACAATCCTGGTGGATGGCCCGGCCCAAGACCCGGCGTACCCCTGGGAGGGGCGCCTTCCGAGCCAAGCGCCGGAGATTGACGGCGTCGTGTACCTGACCACTCCCAGCCTCGTTCCCGGTCGCTTCGCCTCAGTTCGGATCGTCGAGGCCGACGGCCACGACCTCATCGGCGAAGCAATCCGCTGAACCTGACGCGGTGGGCCGCCCGTCCACCTTCGCCGATCGAATCGCGTGGGGAATCGCCACGGTTGGCGGCGTGGGACTTTCCCCCGTGGTCCCCGGCACGGCGGGAAGTCTCGTCGCCCTCGCGCTTCTTTTGCTGATCCCGTTCACTCCGTGGGGTCTTGCCGTGACCGCCCTCGCCGTGGCCGCAGTTGGGATCTGGGCCGCGGGACGGACAGAGGCAGTTCTTGGTGAGCACGATCCCCGGAGCGTCGTGGTGGACGAGGTGGCGGGGTGTTTCATCGCAGCCCTCGCGCTTCCCCAGACGTGGAAGTGGCTCCTGGCCGCGTTCATCGGCTTTCGCGTGCTGGACGTACTGAAGCCATTTCCGGTGCGCCAGCTCCAGGCATTGCCCGGCGGCTGGGGGATCGTCGTGGATGACCTCGCGGCGGGCGCCTACACCGCGCTGGCCCTCCATCTCGCTCGGCGCCTCTTGGGAGGATAGATGGGCATTCAGCTCATTACCGTGAGCGCGTCGCTCCTCCAGGGGGAGGGGACCGACGAGGCCGCGCAGGCGGTCGCCCACCTCTGCTTCGCCCGCGGCCTTCCCATTGCCGGCCGGCAGATCATCGGAGAAGACGAAGGCGAAGTCGAGGCGGCTCTCCGCCTGGGCCTCGAGCGCGGGCAGCTTGTCATCGTGTTAAGTGGAAGCGGCGGGTCGGCCGGGGAGCCGGTTCGTCGGGCCCTCTCCCGCGTCCTCGGTCTCCGGCTCATTCTGAACGAGAAGATCCTCCAGGCCCTCCAGACCCACTACGCCAGGCAGGAGCGGGCGATGCCGCGTCGGGCTGAGCGACTGGCGCTGGTTCCTCAGGGGGCTATTCTCCTCGAAACCGCCGAGGGGGAGCCTGGCCTTCTGCTCGATACAGAATCGGTCGCCGTCGCGCTTCTGCCGCTTGATCCGGAATCTGCGGTGACGCTCGCGGTGAATCAGCTCTTCCCCCTCCTACAGGAGCGGTTGGCGTCGCGACTCACGACCCTGGTGCGCACGCTCAAAGTCGTGGGGCCCGACATCGGCGAGGTCGAGGAGCGGCTCGGGGATTGGCTCGCGGGTCGGGCGGACTGCACCGTCCTCTGCCTTCCCCAGCTCGGCGAGGTCTGGGTCAGGATCACGGTTCGCGGGAGCGCGGGCGTGGCCGAAGCGGCCCTGGACGAGGTCGAGGCCGCACTCAGCGAGCGGCTCGGCCAGGACTGCTACGGGCGGGATCAGGAGATGCTCGAAGCGGTGGTCGGCCGTCTTCTGATCGATCGCGGCCTCACGCTGGCCGTCGCGGAATCGTGCACCGGGGGGCTTCTCGGTCATCGTCTCACCGAGGTCTCAGGCTCTTCCCGCTACTTCGAGCGAGGCATCGTGACCTACTCGAACGAGGCGAAAACGGCGCTCTTGGGCGTCTCCAAGGCGATTCTGACGCGCCACGGGGCGGTCAGCGCCCAGTGCGCGTCCGCCATGGCCAAGGGGATTCGCGCCAAGGCGAAGACCGACTTGGGGTTGGCCGTGACCGGGATTGCGGGCCCCGACGGCGGGAGTGAGGAGAAACCGGTGGGGACGGTCTTTCTGGCGCTCGCCACGGCAGACGATGTCAAGACTGAACGCCGCCGCTTCCGCGGGAACCGAAGCCAGAACAAATGGCTCTCGGCCCAGTTCGCGCTGGACCTCCTGCGCCGCCACCTCCTGTAGTGCAGCTCCGAAGGACTCAAACGCGGGAAGACGGCTCTTGTTGGGGGGCTACTCCAAGTGAGCGAGCGGGTTCGGGCCTTCGTCGCTGTGCTCCTCTCTGAAGAGGTGCGGGCGGCTCTGGCTCAGGAAGTGGGCCGCCTCAGGAGCGTCGCTCCCGCGGTCGGATGGATACGAGCGGAGAATCTGCACATGACGCTCAAGTTCCTCGGCCACATTCCGCCTGAGACGCTGGCGCGAGTCGAAGCGGGGCTTGCCGAGGCCGTCGCGGATCAGCCCACCCTTACGCTTGCCTTTGCAGGTCTCGGGGCCTTTCCCTCTGCGGAACGACCGCGCGTGATCTGGGCGGGCGTCGTGGAAGGAGCAGAAGCGCTCGTGGCCCTCCAGGCGCGTGTCGAGGACGC
>JACOUJ010000230.1 GCA_016177865.1 Candidatus Rokuibacteriota bacterium | reverse complement strand
CAGGAATAGGGCTTTCCTCGGAGGGGGCCTCGACGGCCCCCTTCCGAACCTCCCCCAAGGATTGCGCCGGCGAAGCCGGCGCTCGAATTGCCGCCTTGCATCTGGACCTTTTTGAGCAGGCTGCAAGGAACTCCCGGAGGGCCTTCCCCGTATACGAGGCGTCGACCAGGGCCACCTGCTCCGGTGTGCCCTCGGCCACGATCTCCCCGCCCGCGTCCCCGCCTTCCGGGCCGAGGTCAATGACCCAATCTGCCGTCTTGATGACATCTAAATGGTGTTCCACCACGAGAACCGTATTCCCTGCATCGACCAGTCGGTTTAAGACGATGAGGAGCTTCTTGACATCATCCAAATGGAGCCCAGTGGTGGGCTCATCCAGAATATAGAGGACATCCGTCATCAGGCGCGTTCCTAGTTCGGCCGCGATCTTCAAACGCTGGGCCTCGCCGCCGGAGAGGGTCGTGGCGGGTTGGCCGAGGCGGAGATAGCCCAGCCCCACGTCCCGGAGCACCTTGAGGCGGCGGACCAGAGTGGGATGGGTAGCGAAGTGCCCCACGGCCTCGTCCACGGTCATCTGAAGGACCTGGCTGACGTCTCGCCCCCGGTAGGTCACGCGGAGAACGTCGGGGCGGTACCTCCTCCCTCCACAGGCCTCACAGGTGACATAGACGTGGATCTCGTCGAAGCCCTTGATATACTTGACCGGGTTACTGCGTGGAGTGCGGCCGATGGGCTCCTGATCAATGAGTTTCGCCCCTTTCAGGTACTCGATTCCGGTGAGGGCGTCGTGAACCCCTGGCGCTTCCCACTCGACCTTGAAGGTCCGGGCCAGGGCTCGATAGAGCGTGTCGTGGACGAGAGTAGACTTTCCTGAGCCCGAGACGCCGGTAATACACGTGAACGTGTGGAGCGGGATCCGTACGGTGAAGCCCTTGAGGTTGTGTTCCCGGGCTCCCACCAGGGTGAGGTGACGACCGCTTCCCTCCCGCCGAACGATCGGAAGCCCGATCCCATCCCGCCCCGAAAGGTAGCGGGCGGTGAGGGAGCGGGGGTCTTTGAGAAATTCCTCTCGCGGCCCAGCGAACACGACCTCGCCCCCCTTGTCACCGGAGCCGGGCCCAAGCTCCACGAGCCAATCCGCGGCCTCCATGAAGCTCCGGTCGTGCTCGACCACGACCACGGTGTTTCCAGTTCGGGCCAACTCTCCCAGAAGTTCGATGAGCCTTCCGGTGTCCCTGGCGTGGAGGCCGATAGACGGCTCGTCGAGGACATAGAGGGTTCCGACGAGCTGGGAACCCAGTTGATTGGCAAGGGCAATTCGTTGGGCCTCACCGCCTGAGAGCGTGCGGGTCTGGCGGTCGAGGGTGAGGTATCCCAGACCCACCCGAAGGAGAAAGGAAAGCTTCGTTCGGATCTGGCGAAGGAGCTCGGCCGTCACCCTGGCGTCCCAGGCGCTCAGGGGAACACCATTGAAGAGGCGAGAGAGCTCTTCCACCGTGCGCGCGGTCAGATCAGCGATGCTGAGGCCGGCGACCGTCACCCCGAGGGCCTGGGGTTTCAAGCGCGCGCCGCGGCAGGCCGGGCAGGGGACCTGGCTCCGATAGCGGGAGAGAAAGACCCTCACGTGGAGCTTATAGCGGTATTCCTCCACGTGCTCGAAGAACCCCTTGATCCCCGAAAATCCCTCGTCACCCTCATAGACCCAGCGGCGCTCCGCCTCGGTGAGCTCCGCCCAGGGCCTGGTCACGTCAATCTTCCGTCTTCGGGCAAGACGAAGCAGTTCCCGCTGGTGCCATCGCGCGATCCGGGTTTGCCACGGCTCGACCGCTCCATCCGCCAGGCTCTTTTCCGGATCGGGGACGACCCGCGCTGGATCGTAGCGAAGGAGGTTACCGAACCCCCGGCACTCCGGACAGGCGCCCAGAGGGTGGTTGAACGAGAAGAGCAGGGGATGCGGGCGCTCCAGGGGAAGCTGACACGCATGGCAGCGAAAGGCCTCGCCGAAGCGCCGGACCCCGCCGTCGAGAAGATCGACGATGGCGTGACTCCCACCTTCTCGAAACGCGGCCTCCAAAGACTCGGTAAGACGGGCCCGACGGTCAGCAGTGATCGTAATCCGATCCAAGACGATAAAAAGCTCCTTCTCTCCCGATGGAAGCTGGAGCCCATGGTCAAGCTCGACAATCTTTTCCCCGACCTTGGCCCGGATGAATCCCCGGTGGAGGAGACGAGGGATCAGTTCAGCCGGACTCGTGCCAGACGGAAAGGGAACGGGGAAGCAGATCAGGGCCCGGGCGCCGGAGGCCTCGCGAAGGAGTTCGTCGGTCACCGCGTCGGGGGAATCGCTCCGAGCCTCCCGGCCGCATTGCGGGCAGTGGACCCGTCCAATTTTGGCATAGAGGAGACGAAGAGCGTCGTAGAGTTCGGTCGCAGTCCCCACGGTTGAACGGGCCGTGCGAACCGGATTTTTCTGCTCGAGGGCGATGGCGGGGCGAATCTGCTCGATGGCATCCACATCCGGCCGGTCCACCCGTTCAAGGAAGAGGCGGGCGTAGGTGGAGAGCGATTCAATATAGCGCCACTGACCTTCAGCGAACAGGGTGTCGAACGCCAGGGAGGATTTCCCTGACCCCGAGACCCCGGTAATCACGGTGAGGCGATCGTGCGGGAGCGCTAAAGTCACGTTTTTCAGATTGTTTTGGCGGGCCCCCACGATCCGGAGCCACAGGGGCTGGGCCATTCGAAAGAACCTCCTGAGGTGGAATTATAGCCCGTCGCATTTGGACAGAACAAGGCACCTTTCTTGCTTGACAAGTTTTAGGAACAATTGTATAAATAAATCCAATAAAATGAAACAAACGAAAAAGATAAAAGAACTGAAAAAACCTTCGAGTCCGGCGTATCTGACGACAGGCCAGGCGGCTCGCCACTGCCAAGTCTCAATCCCCGCCCTCAAAGGGTGGATCCGCAGTGGACGGCTCACGGCGTTCAAGACTCCCG
>JACOUJ010000229.1 GCA_016177865.1 Candidatus Rokuibacteriota bacterium | reverse complement strand
CGACCAGGATCCGGGCAGAGAGCGTCTCTTCGGTGTCGTCGTCGAAGGCAGGGACCGCGGCCTGGAGGACGATCGGCCCGGTGTCCACCCCTTCGTCCACCAAGTGGACGGTGCAGCCGGCGACCCGAATCCCGTGCTCGAGCGCCTGGCGCTGGGCATGGAGGCCGGGGAACGCCGGGAGAAGCGCTGGGTGGATATTCATGATCCGCCCGGGAAACTCGGCGAGGAATGTTGGGGTCAGGAGCCGCATGAACCCGGCCAGGCAGACCAGCTCCACCTGCTGCACCTGGAGGATGTTGACGAGAGCGCTGTCGAATACATTTCGGTCGTCGCAGGCCTTGGGATCCACGAAGATCGCCTTGATGCCGTGGCGTCGAGCTCGGCCCAGGGCCTCGGCGTGAGCCCGATCGCTCAAGACCACCTCGATCTTCGCGCTCAGGCGCCCGGCTTCGATGGCATCAATGATGGCCTGGAGGTTCGAGCCGCGCCCTGAGGCCAAGACACCGAGACGGAGCGGCGTCTCACGCATACTCGATCCCGTGCGCGCCCGGGATCACGTTGCCAATCTCCCAGACCGACTCGCCCAACGCCGCCAAGCGCTCCCGGATCGCTCGAGCGTCCGCGGCCTCGACCACCAGAATCATCCCGATCCCCATATTAAAAGTCCGGAGCATCTCGGCGTCCTCCACTCCTCCCTCCTTCTGGATCAGACGAAAGATTGGCGGAACCGGCCAGCTTCCAAGACGGACTCGGGCCCGGCAGCCTTTCGGGAGGACTCGAGGCAGATTCTCGCTGATCCCGCCACCGGTAATGTGAGCCATTCCCTTGACACGATGTTCTTTCAAGAGCGCGAGAATCGGCTTGGCGTAGATACGGGTGGGCGCAAGCATCTCCTCAGCGACACTCCGGCCGCAGGCCTCCAGGTGATCCGTCACCTTGAGACCCAATCGCTCGAAAACAACTTTTCTCGCCAGCGAGTAGCCATTCGCGTGGAGCCCTGATGAGACAAGCCCCACGAGATGGTCCTCCGGCGTGATCGCCGACCCGTCGATCACCCGACTCCGCTCGACCACCCCGACGGCGAAGCCGGCCAAATCATACTCGCCAGGCGCGTAGAAATCCGGCATCTCCGCGGTCTCTCCGCCGATCAGCGCGCAGCCGGCCTGGTGACATCCTTCCACGATCCCGGTGATAATGGCCTCGATCTTCTCGGGCACGACCTGCCCCGTGGCGAGGTAGTCGAGGAAGAAGAACGGCTCTGCCCCGTGAACCAGGAGATCATTCACTCCCATGGCCACAAGGTCAATCCCGACGCTGTCATGGCGGTCGGCGAGGAACGCCACCTTGAGCTTGGTCCCCACGCCATCGGTCGAGGCCACTAGCACCGGATCACGATACCCTTCGGGGACACGGACAAAGTTCGCAAAGGACCCAATCTCTCCGAGGACTTCAGGACGGAAGGTCGAGCGGGCGAGACGAGCGATCCGGCGGACGGCTTCGTTCCCAGCAGCGATATCGACCCCTGACGCCTTATAGGTGAGACGGTCCATGCGGGGTCGCGTCGTCGAACAGAGGGAGCTGCGAGGAGTCATCCTGGCGGAAGGGGACGCGGTAGCCCCCGGTGAAGCAGGCGTGGCAGAAACGGCTCGGATCGCTTCCGCTGGCCTTGAGCATCCCCTCCAGCGAGAGGTAGCCCAGACTGTCAGCCTGGATGAAGCGGCGGATCTCCTCCACCCTGTGGGTCGAGCCAATGAGCTCCTTCCGAGTCGGGGTATCAATCCCGTAATAGCACGGCCACTGGATCGGGGGGGAGGAGATGCGGACATGGACTTCGCGGGCCCCTGCCTGGCGGATCATCCTGACGATCTTCCGGCTCGTGGTCCCGCGAACGATCGAGTCGTCGATGACGACGACGCGGCGATCTTCCAAAGTCTCCCGCATGGGGTTGAGCTTGACCTTCACCCCGAAGTGGCGGATCTGCTGGCGCGGCTCGATGAAGGTCCGCCCCACATAATGGTTGCGGATCAGCCCGAGATCGTACGGAATCCCCGACGCCTCGGAGAAGCCGAGGGCCGCCCCGACCCCGGAGTCGGGAACAGCGATGACGAGGTCGGCCACGACGGGGTGTTCCCGCGCCAACTGACGCCCCAACTCCTTCCGCGCCTGATGGACATTCCTCCCCCACAGCGTCGAGTCGGGGCGGGAGAAGTAGACATACTCGAATACGCACAAGGCGGGTGCTGTCTGTGGAAATGGCCGGAGGGATCGAACCCCCTGGGAGTCGATGAGCACAATTTCCCCCGGCTCCACGTCACGGACGAACCGGGCCTCCAGGAGATCGAACGCGCACGTCTCCGATGCCAGGATCCACGCATCGCCCAACTGGGCGAGAGAGAGTGGGCGGAAGCCGTACGGGTCCCGGACGCGGAGTCTGACGTGGACTGAAAGATCGCTCCATCCCGCTCCAGCTCCGCCTTCAACTGCTCGGCGTTCACCAGGTTCCCGTTGTGGCCGAGGGCGATGGCCCCTTTTGCAAAGGTGGCAACGATTGGTTGGGCGTTCTTTAGCGATGAGGAGCCGGCGGTCGAGTAACGGACATGGCCGATCGCGAGCGACCCTGGAAGGCGCCTGAGCCGCTCGCCCGTGAAGACATCGGCCACCCACCCCATGGCCTTTTCGACGTGCAGTTGTCCTCTGTCCGCCGCGCAGATCCCGGCTGACTCTTGACCTCGGTGCTGGAGGGCGTAGAGGCCCAGATAGGTAAGATTGGCTGCCTCGGGATGGTTCCAGATCCCGAAGACGCCGCACTCGTCCTTCAGCTTGTCGTCGCTACGCCATGAATCGCGAAAACCCATATCGCCACGCATCCCGAAGTTCCCCTACCGTGCAATCAATCACCCTGCCGCGCCCATTCACGTCGAGTCGAAAGCGGTCTCCTCCGATGCGCCCCAAGACCTGCCACGGGATCGGCCACTCCCTGAGGAGCCGTTGAAGTTTGAGAAGCCCCTCCTCACTTACCGAAAGCACAATTCGTGCCGGCGCCTCACCGAAGAGCAGGGTATCAAGGCGGCCTACCCCGGTGAGGTGGATTTCGACCCCCAGGGACTCAGGGCCAGCGACGCACATCTCGGCCAGGGCAACGGCCAACCCTCCCTCGGCGCAGTCGTGAGCCGCCCCAACGACGCCTGCCTCGATGGCTGCCAGACAGGCGGACTGAACCGCGCGCTCACGCGAGAGGTCCAGAGCGTGGAGCCGCCCGGCCACCTTCTTCTGTGTCAGCTCCAAGTACTCGCTTCCACCCAACGATCCGCCGGGATCTCCCAGGAGGACGAGGAGGTCTCCCTCCGCCTTGACCCACTGCGTGGTCGCCCAGGCGGCGTCTTCCAGAAGGCCGGCCATTCCGATCAGTGGGGTCGGATAGATCCCCGCCCCTGAGGTTTCATTGTAGAAGGAGACGTTTCCGCTCACCACAGGAATTTCAAAGGCCCGGCAGGCCGAGGCAATCCCGTCCACAGCCTGGGCGAACTGCCACATGACCTCCGGGCGCTCGGGAGAAGCAAAGTTGAGGCAGTCGGTGACGGCCAGCGGACGGGCGCCGGCGCAGGCCAGGTTTCGCGCCGCCTCCGCCACGGCCTGTGCCGAGCCGACAAACGGGTCCAGATAGCAGGCACGACCATTGCCGTCCGTCGTCACCGCGATAGCCTTGCTGGTTCCTTTGATTCGAAGTATGGCTGCGTCAGAACCGGGGCAGACCAGGGTGTTGAGCCCGACCATTTGATCATACTGCCGATAGACCCACTCTTTTGAGGCGATCGTGGGAGAGGCCAGGAGGTCGAGCAAGACCCGGCCGGGATCCGTCGGTTCGGGAAGAGACGCGGGATCAAATGACTGGAGGTCGTCGAGCCAGGCGGGGCGCTCGATCGACCGCTCGTAGACTGGCGCCTCGTCGGTCAGGGCCCGCACCGGGACTTCGGCCACGAGCCGGCCGTCCATGAAGGCGCGAAGAAGTCCATCCCCCGTTACCTTCCCAATCGGCATAGCGTCCAACTCCCATTTGGCGAAGATCTTCTCGACCTCGGCCTCGCGACCTTTCGCCACAACCAGGAGCATTCGCTCTTGGGACTCGGAGAGGAAGAGCTCGTACGGGGTCATGCCGGCCTCACGGGCAGGCACCCTCGAGAGGTCCACCTCGATCCCGGTCCCCGCACGGGACGGCATCTCTGCCGCGCAACAGGCAAGCCCTGCCGCGCCCATGTCCTGGAGCCCGACCACCGCCCCCGAGGCCAGGGCTTCGAGACAGGCCTCGAGCAAGAGCTTCTCCGTGAACGGATCGCCCACCTGAACCGTCGGGCGTCGCTCCTCGGAACTCTGGTCGAAGGATTCTGAGGCCATCGTGGCGCCATGGATCCCATCCCGCCCCGTCTTGGAACCCACGTAGACCACACTATTCCCGATGCCTTCGGCCCGGGCCCGGAAGAGACGGTCTCGCCTGACGACTCCGACGCAGAGGACATTCACCAGAGGATTCTGTCGGTACTCCTCAGCGAAAACGATCTCGCCGCCAACCGTGGGGATCCCGATGCAATTCCCGTAGAAACTGATTCCGGAAACCACTCCCCCCAAAAGATACCGACTCTTGTCATCTGTCGGCGGGCCGAATCGGAGGGAGTCCAGAATGGCGATGGGGCGCGCGCCCATCGTGAAAATGTCCCTGAGGATTCCCCCCACCCCTGTCGCCGCGCCCTGGAACGGCTCGATAAAGGAGGGGTGGTTATGGCTCTCCACCTTCAGGACCAGGGCCAGCCCTTCGCCCAGGTCTACCACTCCGGCGTTCTCGCCAGGCCCCTGGAGAACCCGCGGCCCCTCAGTCGGCAGCCGGCGGAGATGGACACGGGAAGATTTGTACGAGCAGTGCTCGGACCAGAGCGCGGAGAAGAGACCGAGTTCTGTGTAGGTGGGCTCGCGGCCGAGAAGCTCGACGATCCGATGGTACTCGCTGGCACTGAGCCCGTGGGTCAGGGCCAGGCCAACCGTGACCTTAGGCTCGACGTGCCCGGGCATTCAGCGCGGCTCCGACGACATGACCTTCCACTCCGGAACGATCACTGAACTCGCGCTCCAACAGGATGTGGCCTGGAACGCCACTAGCGGGCTGCTGGAAAACACCGTTCCCAGTGCAGGCTGGTCAAAAAGGTCCAGATGCAAGGCGGCGATTCGAGCGCCGGCTTTGCCCGACCCGCCTCA
>JACOUJ010000228.1 GCA_016177865.1 Candidatus Rokuibacteriota bacterium | reverse complement strand
CCTCGGGCCTTGGGCTGCTCGCTTCTCACCACGGCGTTAGGATCTGGATCGATGGGCGGGGGAGGCCTCTCCGAGAGTGACCCCGAACTCCTTCGCAAGCTCGGCGGTTCTTTGGACATACCGTGGGACTCTTAACGTGGTGAACAGGCGATGGGCCTCCCTGAGGTGAGTGGTCACGGCCTCCCGGTTCCGCCGAGCGCGGGCGATCGCTGCCAAGTCCAGGTGGGTGCGGCCCAGCTCGTACTGAGACTGGATCGAGGCAAACGTCTCATGGGCCTGAATGAGATGCTCTTCGGCGTCTGAAAGCGCGCCCCGGGCTTGCGCAATCCGGCCGAGGGCGCGATGAGCCCAACCGACCCCGTGCAAGAACTTCGCCTCTCTGCAGATATCCAGTCCGTGACGCGCCAGATCGAGCGCCCCCACGATTTGATGACTGAGGCGACGGGCCTCGGCCAGAAATATGATGAACCAGCCCTGAAACTGCCTGAAGCCAAACTGACCGACTTGCTGGATGGCCTCTTCCAGCCGGGGAATCGCCTCGCCGGAATCCCCCATTTCTAAATAGGCGTAGCCGAGCCACCCCAACGTGATGGCCCGGTTTAGCGGATCAGGAGAGCGTTCCAGGCCTCGCTGACATGCCTCGATTCCGGTCTCCCATTCTCCCATGGCCGCATGGATGACCCCCCGAACCCACGCCACACAGGCCTGAAGCCGGGGATCGGCCATGGCCTCCCCGATGGCGTGGGCTCGAGCTAGCGCCTCAAGGGCCGATTCAAACTCCCCTAGTTGAATATGATTGAGCCCCATCACCCAATGGGCCTGGCCAAGCCACCACCGCTCTTCTGTTCGCTCCAAGAGGGCCGCGGCTTCTCGGCCGTGCTCGATTCCCTGAAGTGATTGCGCTGACAAGGGCGCCCCCATTGCCAGCAAGCAATGGGCCTTGCCCATCGTCGCTTCATCTCCACCACGCTTGGCTTCTTCAATCGCTCGCTGCGCGCTCTGGGCGGTCCGCTCGTGATCTCCTAAGAAGCTATACGCGTAGGCGAGAAGGAAATAATAGCGGCCGATCAGCGATGCGTCCTGGACGAGATCGAGGCGGTCGCGTTCGCGGAGGAGGAGCTCCAACGTCTCCGGAAAGCGACCCAGCGGGACGAGGGAGGAGGCCAGCCGAAGGATCAAATCGAAGCGGCGCCGGTCACGCTCCTCAACCGGCAAACGCTCGACATGGGTGAGGGCCTCTTCGAGGGCCCTGACGGCTTCGGTATGCGCGTGCCCCCGGACCGCCTTCTCGGCGAAGCGCGTCAGGTACTCAACGGCCTTGCCGGCTCTATCGCTCCGTGAGTAGTGGTGCGCCAGACGGTCATAGACTTCCTCAAGGCGATCCGCATAAAAGGTCTCCAGCCCTCGGCCGGCCGCCGCATGGAGGGCTTGGCAGCGGAGGGCGAGGAGGCTCTCGTAAACCACCTGCTGCGTCAAGGCGTGCTTGAAGACATAGACCGGCTCCTCGCTCCCGGTCTGCTCGTAAAGAAACTCCAACCGCGTCAATTCCCGGAGATGCGGATCGAGAGCGCCGGGGCCGTCCCAGATGGCCTCGAGGAGGCGGAACGAAACTTCCCGGCCAAGAATGGATGCCGTCTGGAGGAGTCGCTTCGGTTCCTCCTGAAGTCGATCGATGCGGTCAAGGAGCACTTCCTCGATGGTGTTGGGCACTGCCACGTTCGGGCGCAGCTCTCCCTGCTCCCCAACGGCGCGAGCCAGCTCCTCCAGAAAGAAGGGATTCCCCTCCGCCTTCGTGAGGATGAGCTGCGTGACGGGATCAGGGACGGAGTCGGTCTGGAGGACCGAGTGCACGACGCTCAGGCTGTCCGGGGGCGGGAGAGGCTGAAGGGCCATCTGACTCGCATATGACTTGTCGATCCAGGGGGGCCGATAGCCCGGCCGGTACGTCAAGATGAACAGGATGGGCACGCCGGGCAGGCTCTCCACGAGCCACGAGAAACAGTCTTCGGAGGTTTTATCGGTCCAATGGAGATCCTCCACTGCAAAAATGATCGGCCGGTGCCGACTCCCTTTGAGGCTTATCTGCCGCAAGGTCTCCAAAGTCTGCGCCTTGATCGCCTCAGGGCTCATCACGGCCAGTCGGTCCGTCCCTTCCTTGACCCCGAGGAGATGGAGGAAGTATGGTCCCCACTCGTCAGGCTCCATCTGCACTGCGAGGAGGCTCAGGCGCACTTTCTCAGCGATGGCCTCGGGGGTGTCCGCTTCAGTAATCCCGCAGTTATTTCGGATGATATCGATCACTGGAAGATAGGGAATCGCGCTCCCATAGGAGTGGCAGCGCCCTTCGAGATAGGTAACCCGCTCCCCCGTGAGGCTCTGTCGGAACTCGAAGAGGAGTCGAGACTTCCCGATCCCGGCCTCTCCCACAATCCCCACGACCTGGCCGCGACCCACTAGCGTCGCGGCCCATCGGCTCCGCAGGAGCTCCAACTCGTGATGTCGCCCCACAAACTGCGCCATTCGCCTTCCGAGCCCGAGGCCCGTCCGCTCGCGGCCAAGATCGGGGTTCATGCGGGCCAGTTCCTGGTGGGCCAGGTGACCGG